>JANWLJ010000096.1 GCA_025450955.1 Polyangium sp. (in: bacteria)
CGATCGGAGAACCAGGTCCAGGTCGAGATATCGGGGAGGAGCTCGCGCATAGTTCGGGCTACCACGTCCGGGCCGCCTGCTGCAATCGAGGTGAGCCGGCTGACTGCGCGCGATCTTGGTCCATAGTACGGAAGTGCGCTACGGAGGTTTTTCGATGCGTCTTTCCGCCCGCTTGACCGCGCTCCTCGTCGTGCTCCTGGCCGCCTCGTCGCTGTTTGCGCTCGAGCGCGGCAAAGACGGCTTTTACGAAACCGGCGAGGGCGTGCGCACCAAGAAGGTCGCCTTCTTTCACGTCAAGGTCTACCAGATCGAATCGTTCGCCAAGGAGCTGCCGGCGGTGAAGTCGAAGGCGGCGATGATCACGCTCGACACCGACAAGAAGCTCGAGTGGAAGATGCTCCGCTCGGTCGGCGCGCAGAAGATCAAGGACGCGATGCGCGAGGCGTACGAGATGAACGGCTACAGCGACCAGGCGAAGATCGACGCGATCAACGCGCCGTTCGTCGGCGAGGTGAAAGACGGCGCCACCGTCACCATCTCCTACGACGCGGCGACCAAGACCACCAGCTTGGCGACCGGCGGGCGGCGCGCGAGCGTGCCCGGCGAGGACTTCATGCGCGCGACCTGGAGCATCTGGTTCGGCCACATCGATCAGCCGAGCCTGCAAGACGCGCTCATCTCCAAGCTCAAGTAAGCCGTCCGCCGCTTCGCGAGGATGGGAGTACAATCCTCCCATGCGTCGCTCGATTCTTTTTTTCGTCGTCGCGGTCGCCGCAGGTGGGCTCGCCGGTTGCGGCGGCGGAGTGCAGTTCGCGCCGGGCCAGGGCGTGTGGTCGCCGGCCGTCACGCCGGCCTGGGCGCACCAGCCGCGCTACGCGATCACCGACAACCGCTCCGACGAGCTGTCGTTCGTCACCGTCGGGAAGGCGATGCCGCAGCTCCTCGGCAACATCCCGGTCGGCGACGTGCCGGTCGAGCTCGAGGGGCCGCACCACCTCGCCTCCTCGCCCGACGGCAAATACATCTATTACAACTTATCGAACTACGTGCCGGGCACCGGCTCGGGTCCGCACGGCTCGCACGGCACCGGCGACGTGCCCGGCTCGCTGGTCAAGCTCGACGCCGCCACCGGCGCGAAGGTCGGCGAGGTGCTGGTCGATCGCAATCCCGGCGACGTGATCCTGAACGCCGCGGGCACGCTCGCGTTCGTCACCCACTACGATCTCTTGCGCGTCCAGGAGCAGCTCACCGAGGGGCTGCCGGCCGAGCAGGGCTACAGCGACGTCTACATCGTCGACACCGCGTCGATGACCGTGCTGTCGCAGATCGCGGTCGGGCCGACCACCCACGGCGAGGGGCTGTCGCCCGACGAGAAGACGCTTTATGTGGTGTGCGCGCAGTCGGATGAGCTGGCGGTGCTCGACGTGAGCGATCCGGCCCATCCGTCGGTGAAGCTCAAGCTGCCGGTCGGGCCGAGCCCGGGCGCGCTCGGTGCCCCGGTCTACGGGCCTTACGCGCTCACCGTCGATCCCCAAGACGGCACCGCGTGGGTCTCGGACAACAACGCCGGCGACGTGCGGGTCTTCGATCCGAAGACGATGCAGATGGACCCGAGCAAGGTGATCCCCATCGGTGGGGTGGCGATGTTCGGCGCGTTCACCGGCGGCGGCGCCACCTACTCTGTGCCGCACCAGGGCGACGACCAGCTCACCCGCAACGACACCGCCACGCTCAAGACCACCACCTTGCCGATGCCCGACGGCGCCTGCCTCAACATGCACGCGATCCACATCGCACCCGACGAACAGAGCGCGGTCTTGGTGTGCGAAGGCGACCACGTGACCATGCCCGGCACGGTGGTCAACATCTCGCTGCCGCCGTTCGCGGTCACCGGCTTCGTCGCGGTCGGCCTGTTCCCCGACGGCGCCGCCTGGCTGCCGCCCGCGCCGTAGCGCGCGCTCGCCCTCTTTAATTTCCGACGGAGAAGGTGAACGGCTGGGTGGCCACGAACGGGCCGCTCGGAGTGCCGGGGACGAGATCGTTGCGCAGGAGCGTCATGCGCCAGATCTTGAGCGTGACCTGCTTGCCTTTGAACGACTGCCAGGCCTGGATCATCGAGCTGTTCGAGACGTCGGGCGGCAGCCATTCCTGGATGGTGGTGAGCACGCGATAGAAGACCTTGCCGCCCGAGGAGAACTGGAGATCGTAGACGTCGCCGGAGACCGGCGGCAGGTGCATGGTGGTGATCGCGCCGGTGTTCCACTCCGGGCAGCACGAGGCGCAGGCCGGGCCGTCGTGCGCGACGTCGCCGAGCGGCATGCCAGGCGCGGTGCCGCTCTCGGTCCAGGTGAAGGTCGGCTTCATCGCAAACGGCACGCTCGCGCCCTCGGCGGGCATGGTCACCGACGGCGCCTGCGCATCACTCACCATCGCAAACTTTTCTTGATCGTCGAAGGTGCGCCAGTGCTCGTCGGTGGCGCAGCCGGTGTACTCGTCGGGCTCGCGGAGCGGGCCGGTGGCCGGTCCGCCGCAGCCGCTCAGAAAAACAATCGCCAGGAGAAAGGTACGCATGGGGGCTCCTTGCCGCTGATTCTAATGGATGTCGTAGGCCACCGAGAGCATCACCTGGGGGCCGACGTCCTGGGTGCCGTCGAGCACGCGCACCACCGGAACGTCGACGTTTACGCGCACCAGCAGATCGGTCACCGGGCTCCACAACAGGCCCGGGGCGAGATAGACCACCGTGCCGCCCGTCGACGGTGAGTCGCCGCCCGAGGAGAGCGTGTCGGGCGCGGTCCAGGTGACGTCGGCGCCGAGCACCAGCGCGCCCCAGGTCCACGGCTGCACCTGAAGGCCGCTCGAGACCCCGAGCGACGAGCCGCGACGATAGCCGCGCGGGCCGGTGGTGGTGAGGCGATAGGTGGCCGAAGAATAGAGCGAGAGGATATCGGTCGAGAACCAGGCGTAGGTGATGCCGAAGAACGGATCGAACGAGCCGGTGCCAGGCTGATCGTCGTCGGGAAACGGATAGCCGGCGGCGTCGTAGGCGCGCGGGCCGGTGGGAAACTTGAGCCCGGCCATCAGCCAGAGCAAATGGTGCGGCGCGAAGTGCCGCTCGCGAAACACCACCACCCGCGCCGCGAGCTCGAGATCGCCGAGGCCGTTCACCGTCTCGCGCGGCTGGCCGACCGGCGCCACCCACGAGGTCACCCACGGCAAAAGCGCGCTCAGGGTCAAGCGATCGACCGGCGACCAGCTCGCCGCCAGGGTCGAGCGCAGAAACTCGATGTGCTGGCCGTAGCTCGCGTCGCCGAGGGTGAGCGAGCCGTAGCGCTCCTCGACGGCGGCGCGGACGCGATTTTGATAGGGACGCTCGACGCCGGTGGCGGTGAGGGTCATGTCGCCGCAGCCGCAGCTCGCGCACGCCCGAGCCGGACGCGCCCAGCCGAGCGCGCCGAGCGCGAGCGCGAGACTAAGCGCCGCCGTCGCCGGTCGGTTCGGGGACATCACAGTAGTCGTGGCTGGCGTCGTCGGGATGGCCGCCCGCGCCATCTTTGCAGACGTAGCCTTCGCTCAGGCGGCAGTCGGTCGACGCGGTCGCCTGGGTGCACTCTTTGTGGCACTCGCCGGGCGCGGTCTGGCCGGCGCCCGCGCATACCGAGCCGGACGGGCAGTCGGCGTCGGAGTGACACGAGGTCTTGCAATAGCCGTTCGGATGATCGGCGTCGCAAAAATATTTCGGGAACGGCCCGCACACCGAGCTGGTCGGTCCGTCGGGCGCGCACGGGCTGCCGATCGGAAGTGGCGTGCCCATGTCGCTGCTCGTCGAGTCGCTGCAACCGACGAGCGCGGCCGCCATGCAAATGATCAGGCACAGTCGCATTCAAACCTCCGTTGTTTACGGGCATCCTCCTCGGCACAGCCTCGTCGGAGCATCTCCCCTCGCTCCGCTCGGCTCGCCGATGCATGCATCCTGCGGCGAAGCGATCGCCCCGTCCATGCGATCAATCTTCGCACCCGGAGGGCACCCGAACGTTTACATGCCGGAGTAAGGCGGAAGGCCGAACTGCTCGAGATAGCCGAGCACCTGACCGAGCTGCGCGTCGGAGAGCTTCTCGACGGAGTAGAAGGCCATGTTGCCCCCGACGTTGAAAAATTTTCCGTGTCGGGTCTTTTCGATCACCACCGGCCGCGCGCCGGTCTTGGGATCGACCCCGTGGGCCATGATGCTGTCGTCGGGAACCAGCGAGACCGTCGAGTCGAGCCGGCCGACGCCGGTGTGCGGCGCGCCGTGGCAGTAGCCGCAGGCCGAGTCCCAGATCGCCTTGCCCTGGACCGGATCGCCGCTCGGGATATCGACGATGTTCTGAACGATGGTGAGCGGCAAGGCCGGCGCGGTCGCATCGGGCGCGACGCTCTGCAGATAGACGAGCAGCGCGCGCCCCTTCGGATCGTCGGGGGTGAGCTGGTTACTGCGCATGAAGTTGGTCAGGCACTGATTGACCGCGTCGAAGAGCGTGTCCACCTCGCCGCCCCACCACGACGGGCGCACCGCGGTGTCGAAGAGCGTGTAGCCCGGGTGGAGCGTGGTCGGGTTCGGCACCACCTCGTGGCAGGTGACGCAGCTAAAGACGTTCGAGCCGGCGGTCGACAGCGTCGGATCCGAGTAGAGCTGCCGGCCGTACTCTTTCGGCGAATCGGGCGCGCAGCCGACGAGAAGAGCGCCGGTCACGAGCGCGAACGCGACGACGATGCGCGAAACCATGGAGCGCATCTTAGCGCCGCGCTCGATCGGCGAGGGTGCGAAATTTGATCGCATGGCGCGATTCGGCTCCTATCGATACGTTCTGGGCTCGTTTCGGGAGCCTCTGTTGAATCGCCTTTTTCGGGTGGTCGCGGTCCTCGCCCTGTTGCCCGCGCTCGGCGCCTGCACGCTCGATAGCGGCATGGCCACCGATGCGGGACCGTGTCAGGCCTCGCCGCGCTTCTTCGCCTCCGACGTCTGGCCGCGCTATTTGCAGCACAATAGCTGCGGGCGCTCGAGCTGCCACGCCGAGTCGAGCGGGTTTGGTTATTTCCGTTTGCAGCCCGCGCTCGAGGCGCCGCCGATCGCCACTCCGCTCTCTTCGTGGCCCGCCGATTGGCGCGCCAACTACTACGCCTCGGTGCAGCTGGTTCGCTGCGATGAGCCGCTTCAGAGCCTGCTCCTCACCACGCCGGCGGGACAGGCCGACCATCATCCGCCCGGCATTTCGGTCGACAACCTCGCCGAGTCGATGCAGCTCTTTCAAAAGTGGGTGACCGCGCCGTGACGCGCGCCCGCTCCCTCGCGGCGACCGTCGCGCTCACGATCGCGATCGCGCTTCCGCGTTTTGCCGGCGCCGAGCCGCATCCGGGCGAGGTGCGCGCGGGCGTCGACGTCTTCGCCGAGCCCGCTTCGGGCCTGTCGCTCACGGTGGTCACTCCGTCGGTGAACGGAAAAGTCGATCTGCGCCGCTGGCTCACCGCCTATGTCGACTGGACCGCCGACGTGGTCTCCGGCGCCACCCCGCGCACCTACGGCGCCGTCGACGCGATCTCCTCGGCGACCGCGTTCTCCGAGGTGCGAAATCAGGTGGGCGCGGCGGTCGAAGCGCGCACCGGCCCGTTCTCGCTGCGCGCCGGCTATCACTTCAGCATCGAGAACGACTACCGCTCGCACCAGCTCGCGCTCGACGGGCGGATCGATCTCTTGCAGCACGACACCATCATCGACGTCCGCTGGGCGCACGACTTCGACAGCGTCTGCGATCTCGACAACCGCGGCCTCTCGGTCTTGCAGCGCCAGCCGCTTTCGAACTCGGTCGGCTGCTTCGCCGGTCACGCGGGCCTTACCGAAGAGCCGCTCGGGGTCGACGCGGTCGAGGTCTCGCTCACCCAGACGCTCACGCCGCGGCTCATCGGCGTCCTCACCGGCTACTCCGAGCACCTCGCCGGATTTCAATCGAACCCGTATCGACGGGTAGCGCTCTTGGGCGACGCGATCTTGGCGCAGGAGTCCGATCCCGGAGTGCGCGATCGCGGCGCGGTCGGGGTCAAGCTGCGCTACGCCGCCACCGCTCGCGGCGCGCTCGGCGCCGACGTTCGCCTCTATCGCGACACCTGGGACATCGAGTCGCTCACCGCGCAGCTCTCCTGGGACCAGCTCCTCCTCGGCGAGCGGCTGCGCCTTCAGGCCCGCGCGCGCTACTACCAGCAGTCGCAGGCGTTCTTCTTTCGCGACGCCGGAAGCGCCGGCTCGTACGAAAAGACCGGGCCGGTCGGCGCCTACTTCACCGGCGACCGCGAGCTCTCGCCGTTTTCCGATCTATTGATCGGCGGCGCGCTCTATTACCGCGCGCGGCCTTTGCCGGGGCGGCGCCTCGGGCGAATGTTCCACTCGCTCGACGTCGGCGTGCACCTGACCCTGATGAAGTTCTTCTCGTTCGCGATCACGCCGCCCGACGCGCCGCGGATGAGCGGCGTCATCGACGCGCTCACCGCCGGGCTCTCCGCCGTCGGAGAATTTTAAAAAACCTCAGTTGCAGCCGCAGCCGCCGCCGATCGCGCCGTAGGCGCCGGCCGAGCCCTCGCGGGTCTCGAGCGCGTGCTGATCGGGATCGGCGCTCGGATCGAATTGCATCCCCGGCAGGGCCAGCCGCTCGCGCTGATAGGGCTTGACCCGCGCGCAGC
>JANWLJ010000097.1 GCA_025450955.1 Polyangium sp. (in: bacteria)
GGCAGCCGCCGGGAAAACATCGCCGCTACCCTAACACGCGCCTCTGGTTATATGATCCGACCATGCGAACGTCACTCACCCTCCTCTTCTGCTTGAGCCTGGCCGCGTGCGGCAGCAACAAATCCAACACCCCCAACAACGACGCCGGCGACCACCTCGGCACCGACGGAAGCCCCGGCACCGACGGCGGCACCAACAACGGCACCGACGGCGGCGATCCGGGATCGGGCATGTTCCCGAGCTTCGCCCACCAGGACATCACCAACGCGCCGGTCGATTCCGAATCGACGACGATCATGAACGCCTTGAACGCGTCGGGGTGGGACAGCGGCCGCAAGCTCGGAATTGATGCGTCGTTCGTGATCCTGAACGCGGACGCGAGCGTGATGCCGCGGCCGTTCACCGAAGATCCGAGCGCCCTGCCCGACTGCGACACCGCTCCGATTCCGGTTCCGCCGGGGGGCCGAATCGAAGGAAATACCGATTACGCGTGCGCCGACGGCGGCGATTGCCATTTATTAGTGTATCAAGGCGCGCGCCTGTATGAGCTTTTCCAGGCGGATATCAGCGGCGGAATGGCGACCGGCGGAACCTTCAATGGAGGGTGTCTGGTCATTTGGGACACCACTCGCGATTACTGGGCCTCATCTTCGGTCGGACCCAACTATAGCCGCGGCGACGGCTGCAACGGCGCCGACGCCGCCGATCTCCCGATTGCTCCGCTCATCCTCACCGCTGCCGAGGTCAAGGCGGGCGCGGTCAATCACGCGCTTCGCTTTACGCTGCCCAACGCCAATATCCGCGCAAACGTTTACGTGCATCCTGCCACGCACATCGGCGGTCCGAGCGGAGGGGCCAATACCATGCCTTATGGCGCGCACCTCCGGCTTCGCGCGGACTATCCGATGGACAAGCTGCCGAGCGACGCCGCGCGCGTGGTGGCCGCCGCTCTTCAGAAGTACGGGATGTTCATGGCCGACGGCGGCCACATCTACATCTCCGCCACCGACGATATCGCCAGCGCGCTCGATCCTTCGGATCTCAGCGCGCTCGTTCCTTCGGACTTCGCGATGATCGACGGGGGTCAGCGAATCAACTGGCACAATCAGAACTGCACGCGCACGCCGATTTCGCAGTAAGCCGCGACCCAATCAGGGCAGCGGGTCGTGCACGCAGCGGAACGGCTCCGACGAGGTGACGTCAGCGGGGTAGTTCTTGCGTCCGTCGCAGAAGTCGACCGTCTGGTACGTTCCGGGCATGTACGGATCGGTGGTCCAGAACGTCGATCCGCTCGGCACTCCCGGGAACGCCGCCTGATCGATCGCCGGATCGCAGGTCGGGCAGCCCATCAATCCGCCCGGGTGTAGGAGAATCGTGGCCAGCTCAGCGTAGCTCGGCAGCCTCCAGCCGCTGGTCACCCCGTCGAGGGTGAGGCTGGTGCAGAAATTCCGCGCGGTGTCAAAATCGGCGCCGCCCTGAAATCCGCGCTGCCAAAGTCGCCGACCATTGGTTACGTCCACCACCAGATCGCCGGCGCTGCTGATGCTGAACTGACCGCTCGAATAGCAGGTTGACTGGGCGCAGGCGGGAGTGATCCCAGGTGAGCTGCAGGTCAAGGTCACCTCGACGCACACGCCGGTCATACAGGTTTGGCCGAGCTTGCAGGTCATTCCGCCACACGCGCCGCCATCGGAACTGCCGCCGTCGGCGATGCTGGCGTCCGGCTTGGCAAGATCGCCGGCCTCGCTGTCGCTCACACCAGCGTCGTAATCACCGGAATCGACGACCACCGTGAGCGCCACCCGGCCAGCGCCGAGGATGACACTGCCGTCGCCGCTGCCGACGATCGCGCCGCTTAGGATTGCGTCCACGTGGATCGCCTGCAGGCCGCTCGCGCCCGCCGGCGGAATGAGCGCCAGGTGAATCGGCAAGGGTGAGGGCTTACCGGCGCTCGAGTCTTTGGTCGCGCCGAACGCGGTGAGATGCAGGGTGTCCACCGTCGTCAGAATCGGCGAGGTGACGGTGAGCGACACGCACGCGCCCGACCGCCCGGCGCACGGATCGGCCGGCGATCCGCAGCCCGCCACGACCCGCATCAGCGCCACCGCGAGCGTCGTTGCGTTCAAAACGTCACCGCCGGAAACGTCGAGCCGGTTGCACCATTCGACTGCGACAGCCCGACGCCGAGCCCGATGCCGACGCCGACCACCACCACCGCGCCGACCGCGGTCCACAGCCACCATTTTTTGTACACCGGCGTCTTCGCCGGCGCGGGCTGCCTCGACAGCGCGGCGTCGGCGGGAGTGGTGGTCGCCACCGGGGACGCGGACGGCGGCGATGCGGGCGGCGCTTCACCGGGGCCGATCGTCTCCTGCGGCGGGATGGTGCGCGCCTTTTCTTGCGCCGCGATCGCTTGCTCGAGCTCGGAGATCTTGTTCAACACCTCGCCGCGATTGGGCGCGTCGGGCGCGTTGTTGAGATAGCTCTTGTAGAAGGTGATCGCCTCCTGGTTCTTGTTCAGCAGGCGATAGCACTGCGCGATGTTGTAAAGGAATACCGGATCGTCTTTGTGCCGGTATCCGTCTTTGAAGTCATTTAGCGCCGCATCGTATTCGGCGAGATTGAAATGCTTGGTACCTGACAGATAGAGGCGTTTGGCCTCCGCCGTGTCGTCGGCGTGCGCGACGCCCCCGAGCGCGAGCAACAACGCCAAGAGCAGAGTCCCGATTCGCATTGCTCTTTATATCATGCGAACCGCGTTTAGCTGATGGTCAGAAACTGGTACCAGCCGGAGGTTTGGGCGCCGAGCTCTTCGAGGCGTTCGGAGAGGAGGCGGTGCAGGCGGGCGTTTTCGATCGCGAGCGCGCCGAGCTCGGCGACCACCCGCAGAAAACGGACCTCGGCGTCGTCGAAGGTGCGCACCCGTTTCGAATAGAGCCGCAAGATGCCGATGGCGCGGCCGCGACAGACGAGCGGCACCGACAACACCGCGCGGATTCCCTCGTCGAGCGCGGCCTGCGAGTAGGCGAGCCCGCCTTCGCGCGCGAGATCGTGGATCGCCACCACCTCGCCGGTGAGCACCCGGCGATCGAGCGCGTTGTCGGCGCGCCGTTCGCCCGCGCGCAGATACCGGCGGCTCAGGCCGCGCGCCGCCGCCGGCAACAGCACGCCGTCCTCTTCGTCGTAGAGGCGGATCGCCGCGGCCGCGAAGCGCAAGCCCTCGATGGTCTGGCGCAGCAGGCGATCGAGCACCTCCCGCAGGTCGAGCGTCGAGCTGATATCGCGCTCGATCAGCTCGATCGCCTTTCGACGGCGCGCCTGCTCGAACGCCTCGCCGGCCAGCCGCGCCACCGCCGAGAGCACTCCGCGCTCCTCGTCGGTGAAGTGGTGGCGGGCGCCGGTGTAGGCGCGCAAGACCCCGCGCGGCTCGTCGTGAATGACGATCGGCACCGCGAGCACGCTGCGCAGCCCCTCGTCGCGGGCGCGCGCGCCATATTGAAACGCGGGGTCGGTGGTCACGTCGTCGATCTCGACCGCCTCGCCGCGCATCACCCGCTCGTCGAGCGAGCTGCGCGCCAGATCGATCGCGCCCTTTTTCACGTACGCCTCGCTCAAGCCCTCGCCGGCGACGAAGCGCAAGGTCTGCGACTCGACGTCGAGCAGGCGCACGATCGCCGCGCGAAAACCCATCTCGCGCACCAGAGATCCGACCAAACCGGCGAGCGCCTCGTCGGGATCGGGCGCGCGCAAGACCGCGAGCGCGACCGAGAACAGCTCGTGAAGGCGTCTGTCGAGCCGCGGCAATTCCATGGTTCACCCCTGTCCGAGGAGCAAGCTGGCGATCATCAGGCTCAAGACCAGCGACGTGATGAGCACGTACCTGAGATCTTTTGCGACCACGAATGCCACAATCGAGCCAACCACCCGCGCCACCGGAGTGAGGATGAGCAGCACCAGCCCGAGGCTCGCCAGCCCTGCCGGCTGAAGGTGCGCGAGCGAGCGCACGATCTCGGCGAAGCCATCGGCCTGCCTCGGCAGCCCGCGCCGCTCGATGAACGAGACCAGGATCGCGCCGCAGAGGAGCACGCCGGCCGCGCCGCCGCCGACGAGCAGCACCACGTGCACCAGCGCGTCGATGCGCCTTCGCTCCTGCGACGGCGACGGGCGCGAGCCCCACAGCTCAGCCATGCAGCGCCTTCCACAACATCTGCGCGGCGAACACCACCAGCACCACCTCGAAGATCCGCTTCACCGCCGAGGAGCGCACGCGCCTGCCCACCCGCGGCTCGATCCCGGCGCCGATGAGCACGCCGAGCGCCGTCGGCACCGCCAGATACGGCGTCACGTAGCCGCGCGAAAAATAGATGATCGCGCTGGTGCCGGCGGTCACGCCGATCATGAAGTTGCTGGTGGCGACCGCCGCCTTGAGCGGGATGCGCATCACCAGCGTCATGATCGGCACCTTGATCACCCCGCCGCCGATCCCGAGCAGGCCCGACAGCCCGCCGGCCGCGACGCTCGCGCCCATGCCGATCCCGAGGTGGCGCACGCCGTAGCGGACCCGAGCTCCGCTCACCGGATCGAGGAACGAAGTGTCGAGGCGGCCGGTCGGTCCCGAGCTCTCGGCGTCGGGCTTGAGCCGGCCCATTCCGAACGCGGTCACGATCAAGATTCCGGCGAACAGCCCCTCGAGCCAGCGCTCGTTCATCGAGGTGGCGATGAGCCCGCCCGCGATCGCGCCCGAGGTGGTGGCGATCTCGAGCACCATCGCCAGCTTCGAGTGGGTGAGCCCGTGGCCGGCGTAGACCGCGCCGGCCGCGCTCGAGGTCGCGATCACGCTCACCAGGCTGGCGCCGATCGCGAGCTTGATCGGCACGTGCAAGAGCACGGTGAGGATCGGGATGATGAACACGCCACCGCCGATCCCGAGCATGCCGCCCAGGGCGCCGACTCCGATCGCGATGCCGAACAGCTCGAGCTCGAAGAGCACGTCTATTAATAGGTAGGCCCGCGCCCGTGCGGCGGAAGCGGTGCTAAGCTCCCCGCGATGGCGCGCTTCCTCGTCGGTCTCCTTTGCGGCGCTGCGCTGTGCGCCGGCGTCGTGCTGGTCGGCGGCGTGAGCTGGCTGCGCAGCTCGAGCGGCTGCTGGGGCCGCTGCGGCGACGGGACCCGCTGCGTCGATCATCACTGCCTCGCCGCCGCGCCGTCGCATGCGCCCGCGGCGCCGGTGCACGCCGGCCGTCACCACCATCGCCACAGCGGCGACTCGCCGTCGGCGCCGCCCGAGATCACGCTCCATCCCGGCGACGAAAAGATGGTGGCGCAGGGCGACTCGCTCGGGCGCGCCGAGCACGTCGATCTCACCGCCGCCGGCGACGACGGCAAGGAGCTCGAGCAGGAGGATCTCGATCGCGTGTTTCACCCGTCTCAGCCGTCGATCGAGCGCTGCATCACCGACGCGCTCGGCGACATTCCGCTCGAGACCGGCCGCGTCGAGGTCGCGTTTCGCGTCGAGCGCTCGGGGCAGGTGAGCCGCGCGCGCGTGACCGCCCCGGCGATCCTCCAGCGTCAGGGTCTCACCCACTGCGTGCGCGCGGTCGTCGACGCCTTGCGCTTCCCCGGCTCGGGCGGCGCCAGCGTGGTGACCTACCCGTTCGAGTTGAAGTAGGATTCCTCGAATGCTCGCTTTCGCGCTGGCCGCGTTCTCGGCCATCTTCTCGGTGGTGGACCCGCTCGGCGCGGTGCCGGTCTACATCGCGATGACCGCCGCCGACTCGCGCGAGCACAAGCGGCGCACCGCGCTGCGCGCGTCGTTGACGATGGGGCTGGCGCTCGCGATCTTCGCCGCCTCGGGCGTTTATATCCTGCACTTCTTCGGCATATCGATCGGCTCGTTCCGGATCGCCGGTGGGCTTTTGCTGTTCTTGCTCGCGGTCGACATGCTGCGCGCGCAGCCCTCGCGCCAGCGCACCACCCCCGAGGAGATGCAGGAGGGCACCGAGAAGCCGGACATCTCGGTCTTCCCGCTCGCCATCCCGATGCTCTCCGGACCGGGCGCGTTCGCGACGGTGATGATGCTCATGACCCGCGCCCACGACGTGTGGGAGCGCGGCTTCGTGTTCGTCGCGATCGCGCTCAACGCCGGCATCACCTTCGCGGTCCTGCTCGGCGCCACCGTCGCGGAGAAGCGCCTCGGCAAGACCGGGATGAACGTCCTCCACCGGGTGATGGGCCTTCTGCTCGCGGCGATCGCGGTGCAGTTCGTGGTCGACGGCGCGCACGAGGTGCTGCCCGCGATCGTCGGCTCGCTGCATCACTAGCGCGCGTTCTCAGTCGCTGTTCGCGCGCCTCACCGACCGACGGCTGACCGCTGGAATGGGAATGGGGACGGTTCTTCGACGATTTGATTGGGTGACCAGGTCCTTGCCCGTTGGTGGTGTGCTTGCAATCGGGAGCTGATATCACGCGGCTCGTCTCACGGTCGCTCGTGCACATAGAGGCGAACGCGCTGCCCCTGATAATCAACTTCACGGTTGTGGCGCGCGCCCAGCCGCTCGGCCACGCGCACCGAGCGCAGGTTGGCTGCGTGCACCAGCGATACGAAACGCGGCTCCGGGAGGCGGCGGAAACCCCACTCGCGCGCGGCGGCGACCGCCTCGGTTGCATAACCCTGTCCCCAGGCCTGTCGCTTGAGGCCGTAGGCCAGCTCCACTTCGCGCGCGCCTTCCACCTGCTGCACGATCAGCCCGGCGCGGCCGAGCAGGCTTCCGCTGGATTTCTCGACGACACCGAACAGGCCGAAGCCCTGCTCCGCGAACAGCGACATGATGAGTTTGATGCGTTCGGCTGCCTCGTGGCGCGTCTTCACGCCGCCGAGGAAGGTCATCACCTCCGCGTCGGCGTA
The DNA here is from genome assembly GCA_025450955.1 of Polyangium sp. (in: bacteria). Lineage (GTDB taxonomy): Bacteria > Myxococcota_A > Polyangia > Palsa-1104 > Palsa-1104 > JANWLJ01. The sequence goes on from JANWLJ010000097.1 coordinate 6,905, forward strand.
CATCGGGGCCATCGCGTCGACATCATCGAGCGACAGCGGGCGCAACAGCAGACGCTCAGTCTCAATCATGTATCAAACTCGACCCGGCAACGCCGTGCCGCTGCGCGCCCGCCGACCGATCTGTCCTAACGCCGCGCGGTCCACGACACACGAGTCGGCCTCGATCCAGATTGCCGCGCCCGACGCGGCGGTCGGAGGACGGGGATCGACATCCAGTTTGGCGGCAACAACCCGCCGCGGCCCGACACCTTCGTCGACGCCGCGACCGGCGAGGACTGCGAGGCCGCCCTCGCCAC
>JANWLJ010000098.1 GCA_025450955.1 Polyangium sp. (in: bacteria)
CCCTGGCAGGGCTCGCTGTTCGAGGTCACCGGGACCTCGGCGTAGACCGGCGTGTAGCCGCCCTCGTCGGGCAAGGACGCCCCTTCGGCCGACGACTGCTGCTCCTGGAACAGGTTTCCCTGAACGTCGAAGTGGACGAAGTCGGTGCGCTGGTCGAAGACGTAGTTCTTCGGCGCGACGCACTTGTTCGAGTCCTTATCGACGGCGCCGTCGAAGATATAGGCGAGCGGCGCCTTCTGGGTGTCGGTCTCGATCAGCTTCGAGGCGTTGACTCCGAGCAACCAGAAATAGGCGGTCGGTGTCCCTTGGGATGTGGCGTCCGAAGGGGTGAATGTACCGTTACTCTGGTTGTGGGCGAATCCCACGCCCTGATATCCAAGCGGGAACTTCGCCGGATCCAGCGCGCCGGCGTAGTAGTCGCCGCTGCGGTTTTGGTACGGGTTACAGGCGGGGAGAAGCAACAAGGACGTCGTGGACAGCAGCAGTGCGGTCTGTCGCAAGCTCATGGCTTACGCCTCCAGATAAAAGGAACCTGTTACTAAACCTGTTACAGCTTAGCCGCGGACCATACACATCGTGGGGGGGCTTGGCAACTACTTTAGCGACGGGAAAACTTGAAGGCGGGGAGGCGGTGTTTACGAATACCGGTTTTGTGGGATTTGCGGACGATTGTCCTCAGTTACGCTGCCATTACCGGACGCGAATCACTTGGTCATGATGCCGAGCACCTTCGCGCCGGCGCCGCGGCAGATGTCCATCACGTGCATCACGTCGCCGTAGTTCGCGTCGTCATCGACATCGAAGAAGACCAGCTTGTCGGTGCGCGCGGCCATGAGGTCGTGCATGCGCACGAGGAGCTGCTGCTCGGTGAGCGGCTCGTGGTTGAGCGCGATCTTGCTCGCGCGGTCGATCGAGATCACCAGCTGATCGGCGGTGGGGGGCACCGCGATCTGGACGTCGGCCTTGTCCGGCACCGTCACGTCCATCTGCTTGAGCAGGGTCGGCGTCATCACCATGAAGATGATGAGCAGCACCAGCACCACGTCGACGAGCGGCGTGATGTTGATGTCGGAGCGTACCCCTGCGCCGCCGGATCCGCCGAACGCCATGGCTACTCCTTGTGCTCCTCGGTGCCGAGCCCGACCGCGGTGGCGCCGGCCTCGTGGACCTCTTCGAGCACCTTGCGGACGTCGCCGTATTTGAGCGAGCGATCGGCGCGGATGTGCACCGGGCGCGTGCTCGACTTGAGCTCGGTCTTGAGGCGCGCCATCAGCTTGTCGCCTTCGAGCTTGTCGGTTTCGATATAGGTGCCGTCGGCGCGCACGCTCACCACCAGCTGCTCGCCGGTGTCCTGCTTCTTTTCGTGATGCACCGTCTCGGGCAGGTTGATCTTCACGCCGCGGTGGAGCATCGGCGTGACCACCATGAAGATGATGAGCAGCACCAGCACCACGTCGACGAGCGGGGTGACGTTGATCTCCGAGCGCGCCTGCCCGGTCTTGATGCTGGGCGCGCGGCGGTGATGGATCCGGTGGCGCTTCGTCTTCGGGCGCGCCGAGGTCCGATAAGGACCGTTCGGGGGAGTCATGATGCGCCTACCTCTTGTCCCGCCCCTCGCGCAGGACGTAGCTGATGAGCTCGGACGAGACGTCGTTCATATCGACGACGAACATCTCGATGGTGTTGGTGAAGTAGTTGAACATCATGACCGCCGGGATGGCGACCGCGAGGCCGGTGGCGGTGGTGAAGAGCGCCTCGGCGATGCCGGCCGAGACCGCGCCGAGGCCGCCCTGGCCCGACGCCGCCATCGACTGGAACGCGTTGATGATGCCGGCGACGGTGCCGAACAGGCCGATGAACGGCGCCGCCGACGAGATCGACGCCAGCCCGCCGAGGCCCTTCTTGAGGTTCGCGATCTCGCGCTCCTTGACCCGGTCGATCGCGCGGTTGACCGCGTCGACCACGTCGAACTCGCCGATCTCGTCGGGTCCGGTCTGCGCCACCGCGTCGAGCCCGTCGCGATATTCGCTGAGCGCGGCGTGAACCACCTTGGCGATCGGGCTCTGCGGCTCGGCCTGCGCCAGCTTCATCGCGCCGTTCAAATCCTTCTTTTGCAGCCGCTCGCGCAGCCCGAGGACGAACGCCAGCGAGTAGCGCTTGGCCCGCCGGAACACCACGTAGCGATCGATCATCACCCATAGGGAGTAGACCGACATCGCCAGGAGGAAGATCACGACCGCCCGGGCCACCAGACCCATGGACTGCCACATCGCGAACACGTTGAACGACTGCATCACGCAGCTCCTTGGTTACTTGATCTCGAACCTGAGCACGGCTGGAAAACAGACCGGCACCGGCTGTGGTTTATAAAGCCAACCGGCTTTGATCTGCTGAATGATGACGGCATCGAGCCCGGTGATGGAGGTCATCGCGTAGACCGACCCGACGTGGCCGTCGTTGCGCAGGCACACCTTGTACATGCCCTTGACGGTCTGCTGCGGGTGGGCGTTCTTGAACCACTCGGGCAGCTGCGGATTCGGGTGCGAGAGCTGCGAGGCGATGAGGGTGAAGCCGGCGACCATCTTGGCCGGCTTGGCGTTCAGATCGGTGCCGTTGCCGCCGAGGGTGCCGCCGAGCACGCCGCCTTTGACGCCACCGACGGTGCCGCCGACGGTGCCGCCGGCGACGCCGCCTTTGACCCCGCCCTGCTGCCCATCGTCCTGGCTGTCGTCCTTCTCCTCGGGCTTGGGCTGCTCCTGCGGCTGGACGATCTTCGGCACCTCGGTCGGCTGCACCACTTTGGTCGGCTGCACCTTGTGCGGAGTCGACTTGTGGTGCGCGGCCGGCGGCGGCGGCGGGGGAGGAGGCGGGGGCGGCGCGCTGAAGAAGGTGAGCGACAAGGCCGGCGGCGCGATCTCATCGACGTGAACGAACGACCAGACGACCAGCACCATCGCCGCGGTCACGTGCAGCGCGATCGAAGCGATGATGAGCGCCCGCCGCTTCCAGCTCGGCTTGGTCTGGGCGACGTAGCGGTCAAACATCTATTTATGACCCTTCTGCATCGACATCGCCTGCTGGAAGAACTTTTGCGCCTGCTCGAGATCTTTACGCTTGCCGTCGTCGTTCACTTCCCCGGCGGCGCGCTCGCGATAGACCAGGTTCGTGTACATGTACGCGGACGGCGCTTTGGGCGCGAGCTTGATCGATTCGGCGAGATGGCCGAGCGCGACGTCGGCGAGCGCGATCCGATCGGCGCCGACGATCTCGGGCGAGCTGTGCAGGTGATCCCAGAGGAGCACGCCGAGCGCCAGCCGCGCCTCGGGGCTGGTCGGGTCCGCCGCGATCCGCTTTTCGTACCAGGAGCGCGCCTCGTCGTACTTGCCGGTCTTCGAGGCGATGATGCCGAGGGTGTTGAGCGCCTCGGTGTCGGGCGGCGTCTTCTCGACCGCCGGCTTGAAGAAGGCGACCGCGTCGTCGTAGCGGCCGGTGTCGACGAAGGTCTGGATGAGATAGACCTTGGCGCGCTCCTCGTTCGGCCGGAGCGCGAGGAACTTTTCGAACGCGCCGATCGCCTGCTCGGCGGCGGCGGTGCCGGTGCCGGGCGCGTTTTGATAGACCGCCAGGTTGGCGAAGCCGAGATCGAGCTGGATGGTGGCGATCGCCGGATCGAGCTTGGCAGCGGCGCCGAACCGATCGGCGGCCTTTACGATCTCACCTGCGCGGTAGAGACTCACACCCTGTTGAGCCAGCATGCGCGCGTGCAACGAGTCGCAGCCACCGACGAGAATCGGTATCGTCAAACACGCGATGGCCGTCAGTTTCCGCATTCGACCGACGAAACCTAGCCGACCACGATGCCAGTGGCAAGAGCCAAAACATGATGCGTCGCAACGAGATACCCGATTTGCCGAGATTGCACACGCCTGTGTGCGCCACTGATGCGGTGCGGTAAAATGCGCTCCGTCCGCATGCGCCTTCGCCTGTTCGCGCTCGCTTGCGTCCTGGCTCTGCCGACGGTGGCGCAGGCCCGAGGGCCGGAGCCGGCCGGGCGCGACGCGCAGATTCTCGGGCGCGTGTTCGAGCGCGGCTCCATCAATCCGATCGCCGGAGTGCGCATCACCACCTCGGCCAAGGTGAGCGCGGTGAGCGGGTCCGACGGGCGGTTCACGCTCGATCTGCCGCCCGGCCCGGTCGAGCTGGTGCTGACCGACGAGAATCACGAGCCGCTCAAGGTCACCGAAACCCTCGAGCCGGGAAAGGGAATCGTCGTCGAGTATCGGCTGTTGCCGCGGCAGCACCGGCGGTATCAGTCGACGGTGCGCGGCGAGGCGCGCCACGTCGGCGAGCGCTTCACGCTCGAGAATGAGGAGCTGCACCAGATGCCGGGCGGGCTCGGCGATCCGTTTCGCGCGATCGGCGCGATGCCGGGGGTCGCGACCCCACTTCCGCTTCTTCCTCTTTATGTGGTGCGCGGCGCCAGCCCGGGGATGAACGGCTTTTTTCTCGACGGAATGCGGGTGCCGCAGCTCTTTCACTTCCTCTTGCTCGGCGGGGTGGTCCACCCCGAGCTGATCGATCGGCTCGACTTCTACCCGGGCGCCTACGATGTCTCGTTCGGGCGCTACGCCGGCGGAGTGATCGACGCCGAGACCCGGCCCGCGCGCTCGGACGGGCAGCATGGGATGGTCGAGCTGCGCCTCTACGACATCTCCGCGCTGGCCGAATTCAACCTGCCGAAGGGGGTCAAGGTCGAGGTCGCCGGCCATTATGGATATCCCTCTTTCATCATTCACGCGATCGATCCGCGGGTCGATTTGCAATATGGCGATTATCAGCTGCGCATCGACTGGCGCGGGCTCACCGTCGAGGCGCTCGGCTCCTACGACTCCTTGGCGATCAACGATCCGCAGCTCTCGGCCGGGCTTCTGCCGCGCGGCGCGCCGAACGATCTGACGCTTCAATTTCACCGAATCCAGATCCGCGAGCGCGATCGGGTGGGGCGCTGGGCGCTCGAGGCGGCGCTGGTCGGCGGCTACGACGAGATGGCCACCTTCGGCGGCTCGGGCGTGCACAAGCTCTCGCTCGGTTGGCGGTTCAACGCCAAGGCGACCTGGCGGCGCTTTCGGCTCTACGCCGGCACCGACGGCGAGCTGTCGCAGTTCACCGCCGAGTCGTTCGACGCCGGGATGGGCGCGAGCGCGCCCGACGCGTTCGGCGACTTGTCGGGAAACCGGAACGGCATCGTCGCCGGAGCGTTCGTCGAGAGCACCGTCGATATCGTGCCGCGCCGGCTCGAGGCGACGGTCGGCGTGCGCGCCGACGTCTATCACGCGAACGCGGTGACCCTGCTCGGGATCGATCCGCGCATGTCGCTCAAGGCGACGCTCCTTCCCTGGCTCGCGCTCACCGGCGGAATCGGCGTCTACCAGCAGCCGCCCTCGTTTCCGGTGGCGCTGCCGGGCATCGACACCTTCGCGCTGCAGCTCGGGCTTCAGCGCGCCTATCAGGGCGCGGTCGGCATCGAGGCGACCCTGCCCAAAGACTTCAGCTTCAAGGTCACCGGCTATTACGAAAAGTTCGAAAACGTAAACGACGTGGTGCTCGATTTCGGGCCGGCGATCTGCACCTCGCCGCCGCCCGAATCGCTCACCGGGCTGCCGGCGACCATTACCCGTCAGGTGAATGGAGAATCCTACGGAATGGAGCTTCTGCTCCGGCGCAAGCTCGGGCGGGTGACCGGCTGGATCTCGTACACGCTCGGGCGCGCCGACCGCGTCTATTCCTGCGGGCTCCGGCCGGCCGACTTCGACCAGACGCATTTATTGAATGTGGTGCTCCAGGTGCGGCTGCCCTGGCATTTGATGGTGGGCTCGCGGCTCTACGTCGCGACCGGCCGGCCGGTCACCCTGCTCGACGAGACGAATCCGGAAAACACCATTCGAAATAACACTCGACTGCCCGATTACGTGCAGCTCGATCTGCGCATCGATCGCGAGTGGATCTTCAAGAAATGGGCGCTGTCGGCGTTTCTCGAGGTCTTGAACCTCACTTATTCGGAGAGCGATTTCGGGCTCACCTATCCGATGGTGAATGGCGTTCCGCTCTACAACATGCCGATGGTGAACGGCTTCCACTGGATCTTGCCGTCGGTGGGCGTGCGGGGGCGGTTTTGAGGAGTATGCTGATGAGCATGTTGTGGCGCGCGGGGTTGGCGCTGATCCTGTTTGCCGGCGGGTGCAGCTGGACCTTCGACGGAGACGCGTCGGAGATTCCGCTGATCGGCTCGGCGCCCGATACCGAGGGGCAGCCGCACCTCAACGTCGCGCCGGCGCAGTCGTCGGTCGAGATCGTCTACGGCGCCGACGGGCGGCCCTGGGCGATCTTCGACGAGGCGCTCACCACCGACGGCGGCGACGCCAAGCAGGGGATGCGCGCGGTGCGGGTCAATCCGCCAGGTCTGCAGGAGACCCTGTTCGCCGATAACGGCGTCTTCGGCGACGGCCACTTCTATCTCCTGCGCGACGATCCGGCCGACGCGCCCGACGCGGCGGTCCATCTCACCATCCAGGCGCTGCCGCGCGACGGGCACGACGCCGAGTTCACCTTGCCGCTCGGGCCGGGATTGCTCCTGGCCGGGCCGGGCGACCAGGTGTTCGTCTATCAAGTCGAGTCGCCGATGACCACCACCTTCCTGGTGCAAAGGGTCGATAAATCATTTTCGCGGATGATTCCCATTTTGCCCGGCACCGATCCTTCCAATCCGCTTCAGGAGGGCGGGATGTTCTTCAGCGTCGACGGCAATTTCCTCTTCACCCAGGACGCGACCGGCGATCTGGTCAAGCACTCGACCACCAGCGAGGCCGACGTCGATCTCGGAATCCAGCCGGCGCAGATGGCGCTCGACGTCGGGCTCGGCCGGTTCATGACCTGCGGGCCGATGGGCCTGCGCTCGGTCCCGATCGACGGCAGCCCGGAGTCGACGCTCGATCCGTCGCCGTGCGATCAGACCGAGCCGATCTATTTCCGCGGCGGCGACGTGCTCTACACCGTCTCCGGCACGCTCCGGCGCACCGCGCGCAACGGCTCGACTCCGCCGACCACCGTGCTCGAAGACGGGCAGCGGCTGATCGCGTTCGGGCCGGCGGGCGCGCTCGCCTACAGCCGCGATCCGCAGGGCCGCTACGCCGCCGGCGCGGGCGACGGCTGGCTCTCAGACTGGCGCTTCATGGAGCGCGGCCGCGGCGCCGGCTGGTCGCGCGACGGCAAGAAGCTGCGTTGGCTCGAGCACGCTGCGCAGGAGAGCGGGGTCGGCGAGCTTCTGAGCGCGACGGTTCCGAACGGCGCGCCCCTCCATCTCGCGCTCAACGTCCGGCAGTACGACGAGCTCTCCGACGGGCGGGTGCTCGCCTGCGACGATCGCGCGTTCCGCGGCATTCAGAACCGGGTGGTGGTGATCGACGAGCAGGCGCGCACCGCCAGATGGGTGGCGTCGCAAGCGGCCGAGTACGTGCACATCCCCGGCTCGAGCGATCTGTTGATCGACGTGGTCTCCGGCCCGTCGACCTACGACATCGTGCGGGTGCCGGTCCCGCCGCGCTGACCCGCTTCGCCGCGTTGCGCGGGCGCGGGTCGCGGTGTACGTTCCGTCGCCCATGCCGCAGAGCCGGATCAGCGCCGACGAGGTGAAGAAGACCGCGCTGCTGGCGCGGCTCGAGCTCTCCGAGGCCGAGGTTGCGCAGCTGTGCGGCGAGCTCGACGCGATCTTGGGCTACGTGCAGGCGCTCTCGACCCTCGACGTCGATGGGATCGAGCCGACCACCCATGCGGTGCCGCTCGACTGTCCGCTGCGCGAAGATCGGCTCGGCCCGCAGCTCGTCGTCGAGGCCGCGCTCGCCGATGCGCCGCGCCGTCAGGGCGAGCTGTTCGAGGTGCCGAAGATCATCGAGGTCGGCGAATGAGCGCCGCGCCGGATCGCGGCGTCAGCGAGCTCGCCCTGGCGATTCGCGAAAAGCGGATCTCGGCGGTCGAGGTCGCGCGCGACTATCTGGCGCGCATCGCCGCACTCGACGGCAAGCTCGGCTGCTACTACCGCACCGACGAGGCGGGCGCGCTCGCCCAGGCGCAGGCGGTCGACGACAAGATCGCGCGCGGGGAAGATCCCGGAATGCTCGGCGGCGTGCCGATCGGGCTCAAAGATCTGTTCGTCACCGAAGGGCTCGAGACCACCGCCGGCTCGAAGATCTTGCAGGGCTGGGTGCCGCCCTACGACGGCACCGCGGTGGCGCGGCTCCGGCGAGCGGGCGCGGTCGTCCTTGGCAAATTGAGCATGGACGAGTTCGCGATGGGCTCGTCGAACGAAAATTCGGCTTACGGTCCGGTGCGAAACCCGTGGGATCGATCGCGGGTGCCGGGCGGCTCGTCGGGCGGCTCGGCGGCGGCGGTGGCGGCGGGATTGGCCGCGGCCACCCTCGGCACCGATACCGGCGGCTCGATCCGCCAACCGGCCGCGCTCACCGGCACCGTCGGGCTCAAGCCCACCTACGGCCGGGTGTCGCGCTACGGCGTGGTGGCGTTCGCCTCGTCGCTCGATCAGGTGGGCCCGTTCGGAAAAAGCGCGCTCGACTGCGCGCTTCTGCTCGAAGCGATCGCCGGTCACGATCCGCGCGACGCGACCTCGCTCGACGCGCCGGGGCCCCGCTAGCGCGACGCCTGCGAGCAGCCGCTTGCCGGACTACGGCTCGGGATTCCGAAGGAATATTTCGCAAAAACCCCGGCGGCGATCGC
>JANWLJ010000099.1 GCA_025450955.1 Polyangium sp. (in: bacteria)
GAAGCTCGCCGGGGAAATGGCCGCCCGCGCGCAAGCGCCGGCCGTGCGCGGCGATCGCGTGCCGGTGGCGACCGAGGCGCGGCGCCGCGGAGAGCCGCGGGCGAGCGCGCCCCGCGTCCTTGCCCATCCGATCGAGCGCGGCGAGCGCGGCCGTAAAAGGAGGCTTCACCGCGCGATCGAAAAACGGCCAGACGCGCCCTGCGGCCTCCGCCTCGAGCGCCGCCTCGGCGACCCGCTCTGCGCCGGGCGTTCCATCGCCGGTGAGATGAACGAGCTCGCGCACACCGGCGCCCATCGCCTGCGCCGCCAGCTCGGCGATCCGCGCTGAGTCGGGGTGGCCGAAGGCGACGTAGAGATCGATCGTGACCGCGGCGTCGGGCGAGCCGCGCTCGGGTTGGTGGCCGGGCGGCGCGTGGACCACCTCGCCCGGCGCGCCCGCGTGATGCTCAGCCGCGCGCGCGATCCCCGTCGCGGCGAGCCCGGCGATGCAGCCGAGCCCGAGCCCCAGCGCGACGATGACCGCGGAACGAAAGCGGCGCACCCGCGGATGGTACCGCGCGCGCTTGGCTCGGCGCTTGCTGAATGTCGACGGAGAATGCGACGATCGAAGCGGGTCAGCACGTTCTCGCGCCGTCGGCGGGGACGGTTGACCCGAGTGGCCCGAGTCGATTGTCCCCAGGAGGCGCGATGCGCGTAGCGTGGCTGGCGGTAGGACTGCTCCTCTGCGCGGGGTGTCACGAGAGCGCGACCGGCTCGGACGGCGGCGCGGGCGATCTCGGCGCACTCGACAGCGGCGCCGGCGGCGACGGCGCGCTCGGCGACGGCGGCTGCGGCGGAGTGGTGTGCGCGGCGCCGCAGGTGTGCCGCTACGACACCTGCATCGATCCGCCGGCGGCCTGCACCACCGACCAGATGTGCGAGGACGACTCGTACTGCGAGATGGGCGAGTGCCTGCCCTACGGCGTCGGTCCGCGCGGCCCGTTCGATCCGACGTGCAAGCGGCTCGACGTGCTCGGCCTCTTCTCGCCGCGCGCGCAGTGCCAGTGGAGCGGGCCGGCGGCGAACGACTTCCCCGACTCGACCAACGTGCTGTCGACGCCGCTCGTCGCCGACTTCGACTTCGACGGCGATCCCAAAACGGTCCATCCGTCGATCGTGTTCGTCACCTACAACTGCACCGACGGCGGCTGCGGCGACGCGACCAACTGCTACGGCGTCATTCGGGTGATCGACGGCGCCACCTGCGCGCCCGAATATTCGATGGGCGCGCCGGGCCTGATCATCGGCGACGTCACGCCGGCGATCGGCGATCTCGACGGCGACGGTCGGCCCGACATCGTCACCGAGCGCCAGAACGCGGCCGGCGGCGGGGTGGTCGGCTACAAGTACGACAAGGCGCAGGACAAGTTCGTCCCGCTGTGGACCAACTACGCCAGCTTCAACGCGACCGGCTGCCACTGGGACTCGCTCGCGATCCACGATCTCGACGACGACGGAGTGCCCGAGATCGTCCAGGCCGGCCCGTTCCCGGCGGTCTACAACAACCAGGGAATGCTGATCGCCAGCTCGACGGCGAACACCAGCTACTCCGACGGGCTGCACCCGGTGCTCGCCGATCTCGACGGCGACGGCTCGGTGGAGATGGTCGACGGCAAAGAGGCGTTCCGCTTCGACAAGACCACCAAGCAGTGGACGCTCGCGGCCGGCTACGGCGGGCCGTCGCTCGGGCAAACGGCGATCGCCGACTTCGGCACCTTCGGCGCCGATCCCACCAAAGACGATCGCTCGAAGCTCGACGGGATTCCCGAGATCGCGGTGGTCACCTCCGGCCAGGTGCGGGTGCAGACGCTCGCCGGCCGGGTGGTGTTCGGACCGATCGGGCTGCCCGGCACCACCGCCGGCACCGGCGGGGCGCCGACGATCGCCGACTTCGACGGAGACGGACGCGCCGAGATCGGCGTCGCGGGCGCGACCGCTTACGGCGTGTTCGATCCGGACTGCGTGGCCGGCGCCGCCGCCAAGAAGTGTCCGAGCGGCGCGACCACCGGAATCCTCTGGTCCAAGCAGTCGCAAGATCTCTCGTCGAACGTGACCGGCTCGTCGGTGTTCGACTTCGACGGCGACGGCAAGGCCGAGGTGGTCTACGCCGACGAGTGCTTCTCGCGCGTCTACGACGGCACGAGCGGCGACGTGCTGTTCTCGCAGTTTCACACCTCGTGCACCTGGTACGAAAATCCGATCGTCGCCGACGTGAGCGGCAACTTCCGCTCGGCGGTGGTGATCCCGTCGAACGTCAACTGCAACGTGAGCTGCCCGGCGCTCGATCCGATCGACGACGGCGTGCGCTGCGACACCGGCGCCGACTGCCCCGGCACCACCACCTGCGTGCGCGAAAACGCCGGCGATCAATATGGCCGCTGCCGCTGCGCCGCCGACGCCGACTGCGGCTCGCCGAGCCTGTCGTGCGCCGATCCGATCGCCGGCCCGTCACCGATGGGCAAGGTGTGCCGCGCGCAGCACCCGCAAGGGACCGCGCAGTCGGGCGTGCTGGTGCTCCACGACGTGCTCGATCGCTGGGTGCCGTCGCGGCACATCTGGAATCAGCACGCCTACGCGGTCACCAACGTCAACGAGGACGGCACCATCCCGAAGACCTCGGCGTGGCTGCCGAACTGGAAGCAGCCCAACCTGAACAACTTCCGGCAGAACACGCCGGGGCAGCTCGATCCGAAGAGCGTCCCCGACCTCACCTCGTCGGGCACCGGCGCGCCCGGCATCCACGAGAGCTTGATGTGCGATCCGAACGGCACGCTCCAGCTGCAAGCGCGCGTCTGCAACCGCGGCACCGGACCGGTCGGCGCCGGGCTGCCGGTCACCTTCTACGTCGGCGCCAAGGCGAACAACATGCCGATCTGCACCGCGATGACCACCATGCCGCTTCAGTCGGGCGCGTGCGAGGTGGTCGGCTGCCCGTGGCCGAACGCGCCCAAGTCGCCGACCGACGTCACCATCTCCGCCGACGACGACGGCACCGGCAAGGCCACCTCGACCGAGTGCGACGGCTCAAACGACATCGGCACCCTGCTCGGCGTCTCCTGCAACCCGATCGGCTGAGGCGCGCTACGCGGGCGGGTGATAAAGCATCAGGTAGACCACCACGCCGGTCACCGAGACGTAGAGCCACACCGGCAAGGTGATGCGGACGATCTTGCGGTGCTCGGCGAAGCGCCGCTTGGCCGCGAGATAGACGGTGCGGATCGCGAGCGGCGGCACCAGCGTCGCGAGCAGCATGTGGGTCATGAGGATCGCGAGGTAGACCGTCTTCCACGGGCCGAAGCCGGGATAGCGGTGGGTGCCGGTGAGCCAGACGCGGGTGAGATAACAGACGAGGAACAGCGCCGAGACGGTGAACGCCGAGGCCATCAGCCAGCCGTGCAGCCGGCGGCGGCCGCCGCGGATCGCGATCCAGCCGCCCAAGAGCAAGAGGCCGGAGGTGCCGTTCAAACTGGCGTTGACCGCGGCGAGCGTCTGGCCGAGCGCTTCGTTCACGTGCCGCCGGAGGCGAGGAGCTGGCTCAAATCGAGCCGCAGCTTCTCCATCTGCAGAGGCTCGGTCGAGTCGTAGAAGCCGCGGATCTCGCCGCTTCCGTCGACCAGCACCATCTTGGTGCCGTGGACGATCGCGAACCCGTCGGCGGCTTTGGGATCGGGATCTTTCTCCATCGCCTGCTTGAAGCCGTGCACCACCGCGTCTTCGACCTCTTTATAGGGGCCGGTGAGAAAGTGCCAGACGCGCGGGTCGGCCTGGTAGCCTTTGGCGAACGCGCGCAGCCGCGCCGGCGTGTCGCGATCGGGATCGACGCTGATCGACACCAGCCGGGTGCGCCCGTCTTCGCCGCGGTTTTCGAGGTAGCGCTGAAGGCCCGCCATCCGCTCGGTGAGCCGCGGGCAGGCCTCCGAGCAGCTGGTGAAGACGAAGTCGGCGACCCACACTTTCCCGTCGAGATCGGCGAGGCCGATCGGTTGGTTCTCCTGATCGGTGAAGGCGAACGCCGGCACGTGGCCGTACTTGGGCAGCGCGCGATGATGATGGCGCGCGGCCAGCCACGAGGCGACCGGGATCGACAGCAGGACCACGCAGAAGAGGGTCCACAGCCAGGGGTGCTTGAGCGGGGTCTCGGGCTCGGTCATCGCTACCCCTTTTTGCCGCGGCGCGAGCAGACCCAGGTGGCCACCAGCGTCGCGGCGATCGCGAAGCCGCCCACCACCGCGAGCTCGGCCAACGTCGACGAGCCGGTGGTGCCGATCGCGCCGCCGGTGAGCGCGCGGCGGATGCCGTCGACGCCGTAGGACATGGGATTAGAGCGCATCATCCAGCCGATCCACGACGAGGCGCCGGTGAGCGGGAACATCGCGCCCGAGAGGATCCACAGCGGGATGAGCAGCACGCTCATCACCACGTGATAGCCCTGGGTCGAGTCGAGCCACCACGCGATCGCGAAGCCCATCGACGAGAGCCCGATCGAGGTGAGAAGCAGCATCGCGGCCATGAGCGGCCAGTCGACCGCGCTGAAGTGATAGCCGGCCAGCGGCAGGAGCACCAAGAACATCGCCGCCTGCGCGAGCGCGATCGCGACCCCGCCCATGGTCTTGCCGAGCACCAGCGAGGTGCGCGAGGCAGGCGCGACCAGCACCGCTTGCAAGAAACCTTTGTGGCGATCTTCGATCACCGACATGGTGGTGAAGATCGAGGTGAACAGCACCACCAGCATCACGATGCCGGGAAAGAAATATTGGATGTAGCCGACCTGGCTCGCGCCCTTCATCTGAAACGAGCCGGCCAGCCCCGAGCCGATCACCAACCAGAAGATGAGCGGCTGCACCAGCGCGCCGACCACCCGGCTCTTCTGCCGGAAGAAGCGGCGCAGATCGCGCGAGGTGAGCACTAAGATGGTGGCGAGGTTGAGCTTGAGCTGGGTCGGGCGCGCGCTCGGCTGCTCGTCCTGCACGACCGGAGAATCGACAATGGCTACCGACGACGGCATCAGTTCTTCTCCACCAGGCCGCGGCCGGTCAGCTTGACGAACACGTCGCCGAGCGTCGGGCGCCGCAGGCCCACCGCCTTCAAGCGTCCGGGTGCGAACAGCTCGACCAGACGCGGGATGAGCGCGTGGCCCTGCTCGGCTTCGATCACCACCTGCCCGTCGACGATGAGCGGCGGGGTCGAGACCAGCGTGGCGGCTTGCGCGGCGATCTCTTCCGGGTTGTCCGCCTCGAGCGTGATCACGTCGCCGCCCACCTGCTTCTTGAGCGCGTCGACGGTGTCACACGCGATCACCTTGCCCGCGTCGAGGACCGCCAGCCGATCGCACTGCTCGGCCTCCTCGGGCTGATGGGTGGTGAGGAGGATGGTGAGCCGGCGGACGCGCTTGAGCTCGTTGAGCTGCGCCCAGATGCGCCGCTGCGTCGCCTGATCGATGCCGCGCGCCGGCTCATCCATGATGAGGATCTCCGGCTCGTGCAAAAGCACGCGCGCGAGCTCGAGCCGGCGCCGCATTCCGCCCGAGTAGCGCTCGACCGGCTCGCCCGCGCGATCGGCCAATTCGACCAGCGCCAGCATCTCGGAGACCCGCCGCTCGGCCAGGCGGCCCGACAGCCCGTAGAGCGCGGCGCCGAGGCGAAGGTTCTCGAGGCCGGTCAGCTTCTCGTCGAGGCTCGGCTCCTGAAACACCACCCCGAGCCGCTGGCGCATCCGCGGCGAGGTGGGCGGCGCTTCGTGGCCGTCGATGAGGATGCGTCCGCTATCGGCGGCGAGCAGGCCGGTGAGCAAATTGAAGGTGGTCGACTTGCCGGCGCCGTTCGGGCCGAGAAAGCCGAAGAACTCGCCGCGCGCGATGTCGAGCGTGAGGCCGTCGACGGCGACGCGGGCGCCGAACTTGCGGGTGAGACCCTCGAGGCGAAGAAACGGCGCGGCCGGATTTCGAGAACCCTGAGGCTCGGCGATCATGGATGGCTCACCACCAGCGCGATGAAGAGTGCCGGTAGGTATACCAGCGTATAGAGGAAGTACCAGCGCGCCCACTTGTCCCGCGCCTCGCGCGAAAGGCCGTACAGCGCGAGCGTCACCAGCCCGCCGCCGAGCGCCAGCGCCGCCGCCAGATAGAAGGCGCCGCCGATTCCGGCGCGCACCACCTGCAAGGAGACCGCGAGCATGAGCAGCGAGTAGAAGGCGATGCGCTCTTTGGCGCCCTGCACCCCGCGCTCGATCGGGACCACCTTGAGCCCGGCCGCCTTGTACTCCTCGGCGCGGAACAGCGAGATGGCGATGAAGTGGGGGAGCTGCCAGACGAACAAAATCAAAAACAGCGCGACGCCGCCCGAGCCGAGGCTGCCGGTGGCCGCGGTCCAGCCCATGAGCGGCGGGATCGCGCCCGGCACCGCGCCGACGAGCAGCGCGGCCGTCGAGCGGCGCTTCATTGGGGTGTAGACGAGCACGTAGAGCACCAGCGACAGGCCGGCTAAAAATCCGGTGAGCGGATTGACCGCGAAGGTGAGCAGCGGGATCGCCAGCGCGCTCCACAAAAGACCGCAGAAGAGCGCCACCTCGGGCGAAAGCCGCCCCGACGGCAGCGGGCGGTTGCGGGTGCGGCGCATGAGCGCGTCGGTGTCGCGCTCGAGATACATGTTGAGCGCGTTGGCGCCCGCGACCACCAGCATCACCCCGGCGAGCGTCGCCGCCCACAACATCGGATCGCGCGAGCCCGGCGCGAGCCACAGCCCGCCGAGCGTGGTGATGAGCACCATGAAGGTGATGCGCGGTTTCGAGAGCTCGACCAGCGACGACAAAGTAGCGAACGCGCGGGCGGGCGCGGGCAGCGTTTCGGCGCGAGACTTCATGCAAGCACTCCGTGGCCCTGAGCGGGCGCGGGCTCGCTCGCAGGCTCGAGCGCGCGCGCCGGCCCGAGCTCGCCGCGCGAAAGGAGATAGAGCGACACCAGATCCGCGAGCAGGAGCGCCGCCAGCC
>JANWLJ010000100.1 GCA_025450955.1 Polyangium sp. (in: bacteria)
CCGATTGTCCGCGCCCGCACCTGGCTCCTTCATCAAGCGCAGCTCCGCTGATCGCGCGCCCGCACTCTCACGCGCGCCCGCACTCTCCCGCTCTGCCGCACGCACGTCGCGATCGCCCCGCCAGCGGCCGCCGCAGCGGCCGCCCTCCACGACCCCTCTCAAACCACCGCCCGTAGATTGGATGAAGTGGCTGGCCTCGATTCCAACGAGCTGACGTTTTACCGTCGCTCATTCTCAGACGCGGTCAGAGCCGCAAAGAGGAAGGAGGCCAGCCATGGAGCACATTGCCATCGATCTGGGTGGAAGGGAATCGCAGGTGTGCGTGCGATCGGCGGATGGAGCTGTCGTCGAGGAGCGCCGTATTGCGACGAAGTCGGTTCCCGAGTTTCTCGCCAAACGAGCGCCGGGGCGCGTGATCGTCGAGACCTGCACCGAGAGCTTCGCCGTCGCCGATGCGGCGAAGACCGCGGGCCACGAGGTGCGGGTTGTCCCGGCGATGTTGGTGCGTTCTCTTGGCGTGGGCGCCCGGCGAACCAAGACCGATCGCCGCGACGCCCAAGCCCTGAGCCAGGCCTCCTGCCGCATCGATCTGCCGTCGGTGCATGTGCCCTCTCACGAGTCGCGCGAACGCAAGAATATCTGCTCGATGCGCGATGGGCTGGTGCGGGCACGGACCGCGCTCATCAACTCGGCACGCGCCTGGCTCCGTCGCGAAGCGCGTTCGGTTCGCGCGTCGCCGGAGACCTTGCCACAACGGATCCGAGCCGCGATGTCGATTCCTCCGGAGGTCGACCAGGTGCTCGTTTCGATCGAGCAGCTGACGGTGCAGATTCGCGCCGCCGACAAGCACGTCGCGCAGCTCGCCAAGAGCGACGAGCTGTGTCGCAGGCTCATGACCGTGCCGGGCATCGGGCCCATTACCGCCTTGCGATTCAAAGCAACCCTCGACGAGCACGACCGGTTCGCCTCCGCCCACGCCGTCCAGTCCTATCTCGGCATCGTCCCGGGCGAGCACTCGAGCTCCGAGCGCAGGCAGCGCCTCTCCATCACCAAGGCCGGCCCCGTCGCGCTCCGCTGGTCACTCGTGCAGGCCGCTTGGTCGGCCCGACGCTACGCCGCGGACGACCCGATGGTCCGCTGGTGCTTCGAGGTCGAGAAGCGACGCGGCAAGCGCATCGCCGTCGTCGCGCTCGCTCGCAAGCTCGCCGGTATCCTGTTTGCCATTTGGCGCGACGGGTCCGTCTACGACTCCACGCGCGGTGCAGCCATGAGCTGATCTCGCCTCACAGATCAGCGAAGAGCAACGGCTGTCCAGAGGTGGTGATCGCGTGCTGCTGGCTGAGGTCTGTTCGACCTCGACTCGTCGATTGCGACCCACCGACGGACTTCCACTCATGCGCCCAAGAGCGCGAATACTCGATTGAGACAGCTCGCTGCTCACTTCGCTTCTTCGGCTGCGTTTCGCGGCCACGGACAGATCTGTGCTTGACCGGGGGGCCACGTCATACTCGCCGGCAGCGGCGCGTACTCGCGCGTCTGCGCGGACCGCTCCGCCCCGCACGATCGCTCCGCGACCGCTTCACCGCCCGAGCAAGGCAACCCCCGCCCCGTCCTCGTCGAAAGCAGCTCCACACCGCTGGCGTCCCGCCGCCCTTTCGCGCAGAGCACCACCACTTTCAAACCACCAACCTCCAGTCCCACGACGCCCGCCGATCGAAAACGACTAATCCGCGCGCGCTACGCTTACAGCTCGTGCGGCGGCAATCCCTTGCGCTCGGCGGCTCTGAGCGCGCGGCGTTCGCGACGGCGGGTGCGGCGCTCGCTGCGTTTGCGGCGCCAGACGTCGCGCGCGGATTCGCCGGGCAGGCGGGTCTGAATCTCGACGTTGCCGAGGCAGGCGAGGCCGTGGACGCGCAAAACGGGGCGGGCGGGATCGGGGCTGGCGGGCGCGCGCTCCGAGTGCTCGAAGCTGCCGAGCACCGCGGTGCCGTTCATCTCGACGGCCAGGCTGGGCGGCACGATCACGGTCACGTTGCCGAGGCAGGCGGTGACCTCGATGTCGATCGCGCCGGGGACGAGCCGCGCTTCGCGGAAGTCGAGCTCGGTGTTGCCGAGGACCGCGTAGACCCGCAGGTGGCGCGGCGGGGTCCAGGCGCCGGCGCGGTTGGCGTTGCCGAGCACCGCCACCACATTTTGCCGCGCCTCCTGCTGCGCGGGCGAAAGCTCGGCCGGGGCGAACGGAACCAGCGCGGCCTTCGACGACGCGTGCAGGCCGGCGACCAGCTCGTCGAGCTCGGCCACCGACTCGGAGCGATGCGCCAGCTCGAGACGGCGATCGAGCTCGTCGACGTCGAGCTCACCCTGCGCAAACGCGTCGGAGAGCCGGGCGATCACCCGCTCGCGCGCGTCGCGCACGGCGACTAAAACATCATCTGCGCCCATAGGTAGAAATCGTAGACGTTGACGTTGTCGACTTTATAACGCCGCCCGACCTGGTCGACGATCGGCCGGTAGGCGGGGTTGAACTCGCCCGGCTGGCTCACGCGATTGGTCTGGTTCATCGGCGTGCCGATGTCGTCGCCGGTGATGAAGTGCGACTGGTCGTGCGAGTAGAGGAGCCCGGTGCGCAGCCGCACGTGCGGGCCGATCTGTCCGGTGAGCCCGAGGTCGGCGCCGAGCGTGGCGTAGTTCTCGATGGTGGTGATGCCGGTGAACGGCGCGTTCTGGTATGGGTTCTTGGTCGCCGACGGATCGCAGGCGGGATTGAAATTCGGATTGCAGGAGAGCGCCGACGAGCCGGCGAGCAGCTCCCACGCCTCGGAGTAGCCGCGACCGTTGAAGCGGCCCTCGATCCGGCCGCGCAGATCGATGGTGAAGCGGTACTGCTTGGCCGGCCGATCGATCGGGATGAATTCGACGCCGAAGACGGTGCCCGCCTGCATCTGCGGATTCTTGGTCTTCTGCGCCCGCCCATAATCGACAAACAGCGAATCGCTGCGCGCGATCGGCAACAGATACCAAAGGCTCCAGTAGGGCTCGAAGTAGCGATAGCGGCGCGACAGCGCGGTGCTGAAGAGCAGCCGGTGCACGCCCTCGGAGACGCCGTGGTTGGCCTCGGGCGCGGCGCGATCGAACTTCATGATGTTGCCGATCGAGATCTGGCTCTCGAACGAGATCGTCCAGGTCGGCTTGGTGTCGTCGCGCGCCTGCGAGAGCGGCGCCCAGGTGAGCCCGAGATTGAAGGTGTCGAAGGCGTCGGCGCCCGAGCCGCCCTGCGCGCCGCGGAGCGCGCCGCGAAACACCTGCGCGCCTCCGAGCGCGACCCCATTGTGCTGGGCGTCGTAGCCGCCGGCCGGCGCGATCCCGTCGGCGATGGTGGTCGAGTTCGAGGCGTTGACGCAGTTCGGGTTCGCCTGCGGCGGAAACGCGCAGCTCCCGCCCGCCGATTGATCGAAGCCGTACTCCTCCTGCTGCGAGAGGATGATCGGCAGCTCGGCGTAGATCATGAGGTCGTGATACAGACCGATCTCGGTGCGCAGCGCGAGCGTGTCGCGGTGCTGCGAATAGGCGAGATCTTTGAAAAGCCCGAGCGTGCTCTCGCCCGGCAGCTCGAGCTCGCGCTTGATCTGGGCGCGCTTCTCGGTGTGATCGTAGCGGGCGCGCAGGCGGAAATCGAAGGTGTTGCCGTCGTCGAACGAGCTGGCGACGTCGGTCAGCTCGGCGGCCTGCGCCGCCTTTTGCCGGCCGGGAGCGACGGCCGCGGTCGCGACCAGGATGAAGGCGACGACGCGTCGCATATGGCGCCACGGTACACCGACATCATCCCTGGGGCAACCACGCACCCGACGACAGACGCTGGGTGGGGCCCGCCCCCCCAGGTTGAGGCCGATCGTGCTCGCCGCGCGGCTAACCCTAGATGGTGATGGAGACCGGGGTCGCTCCACGCGTTGGCCCGGTTGTGGCATCTCGCGCACGCGAGCCAATGCTGTTCCCGCGTCCAGCCGCTGACCCGATTCGCGTCGGGCCCTACACCCTGACCGAGTGCATCGGCCAGGGCGGGATGGCGGTCGTTTACAAGGCCAAGCGGCAGGGGCCGGGCGGGTTCGAAAAGACCGTGGTGGTCAAGGCGATGCTGCCCGGCCTGACCGCGCGCAAGGAGCTGGTCGAGCTGTTTCGCGCCGAGGCGCGGCTGTCGGCGCAGCTCAACCACCCGAACATCGTTCAAGTGCACGACTTCGGCGTCGCCGACGACGTGCCGTTTCTGGTGATGGAGTTTTTGAACGGGCGCAACCTGACCCAGATTCGCTCGGCGCTGGCCGGTCCGCGCGACGGGCGGATGGCGGTGGGCGCGGCGCTCGCGATCGCGCGCGACATGTGCCTGGCGCTCGGCTACGCGCACGACTTCGTCGATAGCGAGGGCGTGCGGCGGCAGATCATTCATCGCGACGTCTCGCCGTCGAACGTGATGCTGTGCCGCGACGGCTCGGTCAAGCTGCTCGACTTCGGCGTCGCCAAGGTCGCCGGTCAGTATGACTGTGATGTCACCCAATCGTTCCGCGGCAAGTATGCGTACATGGCGCCCGAGCAGGTGAACCGGCAGCCGATCGATCGGCGCGTCGACGTGTTCGCGGCCGGGATCGTGCTGCACGAGATGCTCACCGGAAAGCGGCTGTTCGCCGCGCCGAGCGAGCTCGAGACGCTCGAGCGGGTCTCGGCGGCGCGGGCGGTCGCGCCGTCGGTGGACAACCCCGAGGTGCCGCGCTCGCTCGACGCGATCGTCAAGCGCGCGCTGGCGCGCGATCCGCAGCAGCGTTACGCCTCCGGCGCCGAGATGGCCGAGGCGCTCGAGGAGCTGAGCGGCCTCGCCTGGTCGCGCAAGAAGCTGGCCGGCTATCTCCAGTCGCTGTTTCCGCACGCGTGGACCATCACTTGCGAGGTGTGCGGCAAGCAGGCCGCGCCGGGCGAGCCGTGCCGCGAGTGCGGGACCGACGCGCCGCCGCCGGAAGATCCGGTGCGCGCCCGGCCACGGTTGCCGTC
>JANWLJ010000101.1 GCA_025450955.1 Polyangium sp. (in: bacteria)
CTTATGGATCTGCAGCCATGATTTTTTGCAGTTCGTCGTCGAAGCAACGAACCGCAGCAGGTTGCCGATCGTAAAGCTCCAACCAAAACTCTTTCGGCGTCCACGGCTCAGGACGAAGCCAATAGCGGCCTGGTCGGTTACTCACGATTCTCCATGTGGGCGGTACGACGTAGCTTACCAATTCAAATAGCTCCGCATCGTATAGAGCGGGCGTCATGCTTTCATCGCCTAGAATTCGAAAGACTGTCCTTCCAGCCTCAATCCCGATCTCGAGTACATGATACACCTCCCCGACCGTCATCTGCTGAGACGTGTCGGCGGGCCGGCCACGTGAATCGCGCAGGGCGATACAACGAACCTTCATTGGGCACCGCCTACCATGGAATGATTCCAGTATTGAATACTGATTTGAAACCCATTCCGGACGCGCGGCCGGGAGCGTGATATTGGAATGGAACATCTACGAAAAACGAACCAGATCGGGGCGAGCGCGAAAAGCCCAAACGGCGCGAGTCTGTTGACGACCTGGTCGTCGGCTCCTTGCAGAGCGTGTTTTTGCTTTCTCGATTCACTTTCAGGGTTTCCAATGTTCGATCCAAGGCTCTGGAATCTCAATCGCTGAACCATCGCTATACTCTATGAGGTAGAGGTACGTGCCAATCGGCGTGTCATAGCGGACGGCTTGTTCTTCACTCGCCACAGCGCGCATCCCGACCACGGCAGCAATTGCTGCAGGCCGGTAGCACGCGGGTGCATCAGACCTCACCTTCACGCCGTCTCCCCACGTGTGCTTGGTCATCGGCGGTTCTCCACCCTCCGTTCTCCGAATGAGCCGGGCGGTTCAACTGGACCGAAGCTTCGGAGACTGGTCACTGGGCGGACACAAGACAATCTTCCATTTGAACCTATCCTGGAAATCGTCGAAACAGTCTCTACAGATCCAATGATATCGATCTGTCGTCATATATCCTTCGGTCAGATCCGCACCTTGAATAGTGAACTTGCGCCCGCAAAACTCACAGTGATCATGCTCCCATCCGTTTCGATAGGGTCGATATTGAGCCCAGCACATCTCAAGGCCCTTTAGATATCGCTCCTGTCCTTGCAACCGCCAATCATCATCCATGATTCTGTTCCGTCGCGGCGCTATTTTTTCAAGTCTCGGGAGTTTCCGAGAACCCTGTGCGGTTCACTCTCTGTTATCCGCTCACACGCAAATGAAATGAACTCTTCTTCGGAGTCTCTGACGTAATGCCGCACTCTTTCCAAGCCCCGCGATGACACATCTTCCGAGAGGAGCAGCACAATTCCAGAAAGGGTCGGCTGCCCCCGAAACCTGACATCGAGGACATGGTCAAACCTTATCTCAAGCTCCCTATTAGAATCAATTTCATGAAGTGTAAGATTGATGGAAAGCTCGGAATCCTCACGTTCTAGGGCTAGCTTCAAAACACGACTCTGAGCGGCGAGTGGTTTCATACTGTCACTCATGGGGTACAAACTCCTGCCACGTGGCTCTGCACTTCTTCCAATATCCTGGTCTACTGGGTTTGAAGAAAGTCCGCGTTGTTCCATCCGGATTATAGGAACCAAATATGGTGGTATCCGGATCGTAGGTTCGAATCACAGCATTACCATCGATATTGGTTGGAAAGCCGCTTTCCTGCGAATCAGCCAGAAATGACGAGGCACTCGACGAATAATCATCCGCGCCGTGGTCGCCCAAACACCGCTATCCTATAGCATTGACCATTTTCCACGTCGCGACCTGCTTTTCGCAGGAGATCCCGCGTCTGAGAATAACCCTCTACGTCATGAGTGGTCGAGAACAGGAGGGAGTCGTTCAACCTGCTCGCATATTTGCCAAGCTCCGGCAAGGACGCATAAACAATTTCGTGATATACAGAAGAAAAGACACTGCATTCATCATCATAATAACCGAAATCAAATCCGAGGAACTCTGCGCCTTTTGGAATTCGCATATTAGAGATCAACTGAGAATCAGATACGACGACCAAGGCATCGTGAACCTCGCGTATACTGTTCTCATCAGCCGCACCAAGGAGCTCCGGCCAAGACTCAGTCGGCGCTAAACCGGAGATATGTGGTACCCGCAGTGGCACCTCCTCCGGCCATGGCCTACCGTCGATGCCCCGATACGCCTGCACTATTTCATCTTCCGATGCTGCGACTTCAGGTTGACGGGTTCTCGCACCGGGCTTCTCCGCCCGCCAGTTTATCCGCCGAACGAATAGTGCACCCTGTCTCTCTTTCAAGCTCATCGACATCAATGGAAAAAGATTAAGGCTCATCATTTCCGGGAAAAAACATCACCTTCCCTCCTGGCGAACAAACCCATTTGCCACCGGGGAAAGCTCCCAATTCCCATGCTTCATAAGATTCGTTCGGGAGGATCTCGAGCACTTCTCCGCGATCAAAAACAACCCTCAATCTTCCATTCTCTTCAATATCAATTGCATTTACTGGCGCACCTCTGAACGGCAAGATGGGCGCAAGACTCGCAGGCTCGTCGGTCGCGAGCAGATCTTCACGATCTCCACTCTTCAGGTGGCATTCGGTTCCAATGTAAAGCCGCGCCTTGCCAGTTCTGTCCATCAGGAATAGCCCCAGCCTGAAGTCAATCTGAATGAGCTGCACCATCCCGCCATCCAGTCCAAGATGCCAGCCAGCTACCGTCTGCTTGGTTTCCATGCAGTCTATTTTCCGAGATACCCGTTAAGTAGTTTTTGATGAATCGGGGGAAATGGAGTTGCTGAGCTTGGTTCAGGACCAGCGGTGCTCGCCGGTTTTCCCGCCCGCGGGGCGAGTCTGCGTTCTTCCTAGCTTACGAAGCGGGCGCAGGGGCATCGAGGGCTCTCTATTAGGAGACGAGGGAACTGGCCGGGCTGGCGTCTGCACTCTGCGTGCCGAAAATGTCCGCCGCGCATTCGTCGACGGTAGATGAAGAGGCAGGCGACGATCGATCGAGCGCGCGACTGTCGTCGGAGGCGACAGAGTGGCTGCTACTGTCGTGGCCTCGCGGGTTCGAGCGAGGGTTGACAGGCTCCCAAGTGCAGACTACGCCAACACGCGATGCGTCTCCTACTCGCGCTCAAGTGTTTCTTCCTCGTGCTGTTTGCCAATCGCCTGCCCGAAGGGGCGGCGGCCCTCTTGCCGGCAAGCGAGCCGGCGCCTGAAAAGCTCGCGTTGCCGGTCAAGGAGGCCGAGATCGTCTCGGAGCCGGCGCCGGCAGCTGCGGCGAGCAAGCGCGACGACGGGATGCGCGGCGCGGTTCAGCTCCTCGCGATTTTCCAGCGCGAAGGGCGTTTGCTCGATTTTCTCCAGGAGGAGATCGACGCGTACTCCGACGCGCAGATCGGCGCGGCTGTGCGCGACATTCATCGCGGCTGCAAGCGAGCGCTCGCCGAGCATCTGCCGCTCGAGCCGGTGCTCGCCGAGCCGGAGAACGCGCGGGTGCGGGTCGATCCCGGCTTCGATCCGTCGCGCATCCGGCTCACCGGCAACGTGCTCGGCGAGCCGCCCTACACCGGCACGCTCAAGCATCATGGCTGGCGCACGGCCAAGGTCTCGCTGCCGCCCACCACCACCGCCAGCGACCCGTCGGTGGTCGCGCCCGCCGAGGTGGAGCTATGAGCACCGCCCCGCGTTACGTGGTCGGGATCGATCTCGGCACCACCAACTGCGCGGTCGCCTACGTCGACACCGCCGAGGAGCCGGCGCGCGCGCGGCCGCTCGCGATCCCGCAGGTGGTCGCGCCCGGGATCGTCGAGCCGCGCCCGACCTTGCCGTCGTTCCTTTATCTGGCGAGCGAATCCGAATTCGCCAAAAACGCGCTCGCGCTGCCGTGGAGCAGCGAGTCGCCGGCGTTCACCGTCGGAGAGCTGGCGCGCGGCCACGGTTGGCAGGTGCCGATGCGGCTCATCTCCTCGGCCAAGTCGTGGCTCTGTCACTCGGGAGTCGATCGCACCGCCGCGATCCTGCCCTGGCAGGCGCCCGAGGAGATTGGCAAGCGCTCGCCCGTCGACGCCTCGGCCGCCTATCTCGCTCACCTCACCGGCGCCTGGAACCACGCATTTCCGGATGCGCCGCTCGCCGAGCAGGATGTGTTTCTCACCGTGCCCGCGTCGTTCGACGCGGTGGCGCGCGAGCTCACCGTCAACGCCGCCGCGACCGCAGGGTTGCCGCGGGTGACCCTGCTCGAGGAGCCGCAGGCCGCTTTTTATTCGTGGCTCGGCCAGGCGGGCGAGCGCTGGCGCGAGCAGCTCTCCGTCGGTGACGTGGTGCTGGTCTGCGACGTCGGCGGCGGCACCACCGATTTTTCGCTGATCGCGGTCAGCGAAGCGGACGGCAACCTTCAGCTCGAGCGCGTCGCGGTCGGCGATCACATTCTCCTCGGCGGCGACAACATGGATCTCGCGCTCGCCCACGCGGTGCGCGCGCGGCTCGAGACCGAGGGCACCAAGCTCGACAACTGGCAGCTCGCGTCGCTGGTCCACTCCTGCCGTCAGGCCAAAGAGGAGCTGCTCGAAAAACCGACGGAGCCGGCGGCGCAGGTGGTGGTGCTCGGGCGCGGCTCCAAAGTGGTCGGCGGATCGCTGCGCACCGAGGTCCAGCGCGCCGACGTCGACGCGCTGGTCGACGGCTTCTTTCCGCCCGCCGCGCTCGACGACAAACCGAAGCGCGATCGACGCATCGGCCTGCGCGAGCTCGGGTTGCCGTTCGCCGCCGACGCCGCGATCACCCGCCACCTCGCCGCGTTCGTCGGTGCGCACCGCAAGGCCACCACCGTGCTCTTCAACGGCGGGGTGATGAAGAGCCGCGCGCTCCAGCGCCGCGTCGTCGAGACGCTCGACTCCTGGTCCGACTCGCCCGAAGACGATCTCGAGATGCTCGGCGGCACCGACCTCGATCTCGCGGTCGCCCACGGCGCCGCCACCTACGGGATGGTCCGGCGCGGCAAAGGCGTGCGCATCCGCGGCGGCACCGCGCGCGCGTACTACATCGGCATCGAGTCGTCGATGCCGGCGGTGCCGGGGATGACGCCGCCGCTCAAGGCGCTGTGCGTGGCGCCGTTCGGGATGGAAGAGGGCACCGAGACCTCGGTCTCGTCGCGCGAGCTCGGGCTGGTGATCGGCGAGCCGGCCGAGTTCCGCTTTCTCGCCTCGTCGGTGCGCAAGGACGATCAGGCCGGCACGATGGTCGAGGAGGTCGACGATCGAATGACCGAGCTCGCGCCGGTCTCCACCGTGCTCGGCGACGCGGGTGCGGCCGAGGCCGGGCAGCTGGTCCCGGTGCAGCTCCACTCCAAGGTGACCGAGGTCGGCACGCTCGAGCTGTGGTGCGTCGAGAAGGCCGGCCGGCGCTGGAAGCTCGAGTACAACGTCCGCGAGGCCCCGCAAAAATGATCGAGCGGTTCGTCGTCGGCATCGATCTCGGAACCACCAACTCGGCGATGGCGCACGTCGATCCGGGGCGCGCGGCGCCGAAGATCGAAAATGATGCAGTTGCACAATTGGTCGGCCCCGGCGAGATCGCGGCGCGCCCTACCCTGCCCTCGTTCCTCTATCTGGCCGGCGAGCACGAGCTGCCCGACGGCGCGCTG
Source organism: Polyangium sp. (in: bacteria) (assembly GCA_025450955.1). Classification (GTDB taxonomy): domain Bacteria; phylum Myxococcota_A; class Polyangia; order Palsa-1104; family Palsa-1104; genus JANWLJ01. The sequence goes on from JANWLJ010000101.1 coordinate 5,624, forward strand.
CGCCTGCCGTGGCCAAAGTCAAAGGACGAGAGCGACCACGACGCGCGCAAGGTGATCGTCGGCGAGCTCGCGCGCACCCAGGGCGCGCAGGTGCCGGGGCGGTTGGTCTCGTCGGCGAAGTCGTGGCTCTGTCACCCGCGGGTCGATCGGCTGGCGCCGATCCTGCCCTGGGGCGAAGCGGGCGCGGCCGAGGTCGAGCGGGTCTCGCCCGTCGACGCTTCGGCGCTCTATCTCCGCCACCTCGCCGCCGCCTGGCAGCACGCGACCGGCCGTCCGCTCTCCGGCGAGGAGGTGATCTTGTGCGTGCCCGCCTCCTTCGACGAGGTGGCGCGCGAGCTGACCCTGCGCGCCGCCGAGCGCGAGGGGCTGCGCCCGACCCTGCTCGAGGAGCCGCAGGCCGCCTTCTACTCGTGGCTCGCCGGAAACGCCGCCACCTGGAAAGAGGAGCTCACCGTCGGTGATACGGTGTTGGTCTTCGACGTCGGCGGCGGCACCACCGACTTTTCGCTGATCGCGGTCAAGGCCGGCGACGATGGTGCGCCGATCTTCGAGCGCACCGCGGTCGGCGATCATCTCCTCCTCGGCGGCGACAACATGGATCTCGCGCTCGCCCGCCGCGTCGAGGGGCGGCTCGCCAATCGCACCGGAGGCAGCCGCCTCGACCCGCACGCGTTCCAGGCGCGGGTGCAGGCGTGCCGCGTCGCCAAGGAGCGGATCCTCTCCGAGCCCGACCGCGCCGCCTGGACCCTCACCGTCGCCGGCCGCGGCTCGAAGCTGATCGGCGGATCGCTCCGGGACGAGCTCACCCGCGCCGAGGTCGAGGAGCTGGTGCTCGACGGATTTTTCCCGCGCGGGGGCGCCGAGGCCGCGCCGCAAAGAGGCGCGCGCGCCGGCATCCAGGAGTTCGGCCTGCCCTACGCCGCCGATCCCGCCATCACCCGCCACGCGGCGGCTTTTTTGCGATCGCATCAAACTCGCCCGACCCGGGTGATGTGGAACGGCGGCGTGCTCAAGTCGCCGGCGATCCGCGCCCGGGTGCTCGAGGTGCTCGGCAGCTGGCTCGGCGCCGAGCCGCGCGTGCTCGAAAACGACGCGCCGGATCTCGCGGTCGCGCGCGGCGCCGCCTACTACGGCCTCGCCCGCCTGGGCCGCGGATTGCGGATCGCGGGCGGCGCGGCCCGCGCCTATTACGTCGCCGTCGACACCGCGCAGGTCGCGCCCGGACAGATGACGGTGCTCTGCCTCACCCCGCGCGGATTCGAAGAGGGCGCGGAGGTCACGCTCACCGAGCACGCGCTCGAGCTTTTGACCAACCGCCCGGTGCGCTTCCGCCTCTTCTCCTCTTCGCACGCCGAGCGCGCCGCCGATCGCGCCGGCCAGCTCCTCACCCTGCCCGCCGGCGCGCTGGCGGAGATGCCGCCCATCTATACCGTGCTGCGCTTCGCGCGCTCGTCGCACGACACCGCGCTCTCGGTGCTGCTGCACGCCCGCCTGACCGAGCTCGGCACGCTCGAGCTCGAGTGCGTGGCGCGCGCCACCGGCAACGAGGCCGATCGCTGGAAGCTCGCCTTCGATCTGCGCGGCGGCGACGCGCCGGCGCAAAATGATGCAGTTGCATCAAATTCGCCGCCCGTTCCTGATGCGCTCGCATCAAAATCGGAGGTCGATCCCGTCGCGCTCGCCCGCGCAGTGGAGCTTCTGCGCGCGCTCTACGGCAAAGAGGGCGGCGAGCCGATCGCGCCCGCCGGAGTGATGAAGGCGCTGCAAGGGATCCTCGGCGCCAAGGACGGCTGGTCGACCACCGCGCTGCGCGCGCTCTGGGAGCCGCTCAAAGATCTGCGCGGCGGCCGCGGCAAGTCGGCGCAGCACGAGGCGCGCTGGCTCAACCTGGTCGGCTATACCTTGCGCCCCGGCACCGGCTATCCGCTCGACGATTGGCGGGTCAAAGAGACCTGGCGCCTCTTCAACGCCGGGCTGGTGCACGACAAGGACGATCCCTGTCGGCTCGAGTGGTGGATCTTGTGGCGGCGGGTCTCGGGCGGGCTCACCCGCACCCAGCAAGAGGAGATCTTCAAGCGGGTGGCGCCGCACTTTCTGCCGAGCTTCGCGAAGAAGCCGGATCGCCGTCCGCCGGGGCCGCAGGAGACCGCCGAGATGTGGCGCGCGCTCGCCAGCATGGAGCGGCTCACCGCCAAGCAGAAGGCGGAGCTCGGCGACGTGCTCCTAGGCCAGCTCGAAAAAAAGAAGACGCCGCAAAAAGAGATCGATCACGCGCTGTGGGCGCTGTCGCGCCTCGGCGCGCGGGTGCCGCTCTACGGTCCAGTCGAGGACGTGGTGGCGCGGGCGCGCGCCGAGCGTTGGCTCGAGCGGCTGCTGGCGCTCGACGGGCGCGAGGAGATCAAAGGAGAGCCGTTTTCGCTCGCGGTCGCCGAGCTGGCCCGCTGCTCGGGCGATCGCGCCCGCGATCTCGACGAGCCGCTCAGGCGCCGCGTCGCCGACCGGCTCAAGCAGGCCGCCGACGGAGCGCGGCTGGCGCGCCTGGTGCTCGAGCCGGTGGCGCGCGAGGCGCGTGAGGAGCGACTGGCGTTCGGGGATGCGCTACCATCCGGGTTGAGGTTGGTGGCCGATGGCGGGTGAGGACTCGTTCGCGCGCGGAGACGACACGGGGCCGGTCGACGTGGTCGACCTCGATGCGGTCGCGTTTTTGATCCGGCCGCACCTTCGGCCCACC
>JANWLJ010000102.1 GCA_025450955.1 Polyangium sp. (in: bacteria)
AAACCGAACAGGTTCAGCCACGAGCGTCGCCGTGTGCGGTGGGTCACGGCACAGCGGAGACCGAGCTGGCGGGCGCGGCGCAAGAAGCGGGCTTCGACCGCCACCGGATCGCGGCGGCCGACGAGCGCGTCGAAGGCGCGCCAGGCGCGGGTGCGCCGCAGCACCAGAAAGGTGCCGTCGACCGCCACCACATCGAGGCCCTCGGAGAGCCGCTCGAGGGCGAAGCCGAGCGGCGCGAGCGGCGCTTCGGAGCGCGCGTCGTAGAGCAGGATCGCCCGGCCGCGCGCGCGGGCGCAGGCGTCGCGATAGCCCTCTTCCGGCTCGGCGTGGAGGATCTCGATCTCGGCGCAGGTCGGCCGGAGCAGCGTCGCCACCGCCAAGGTGTTGTCGCCCGAGCCTTCGTCGGCGACCAGGAGCTCGAAGCTGCGCTCGAGCGAACGGAGGTGCTGGGCGATGCGGGAAAGGACGTGGCCGACGCGCTCTTCATCGTCGCAGGCGCGAACCACCACCGTGACGTCGCAATCTGGAGCAACCGGGTTCGGGCGGATAAAACACCTCCCTGCTAGAGAGTCGCCACCAGTACCCTACACACCCGAGCGCAGCATACGCGACCGCGATCGCGCTGCGCAACAACTATGGCACGCGGAGCCATCGCGATCGGCTCACACGCGCGCGATCGCGAGGCGCGGAATGAGCCCGCGGTCGGTCGGCGCGGCGAGCGGCGCGGCGGGAGCGAGCCGGCCGGCCAGACGCGGGCCCACCACCGACCAGTCGTGCGCCGCCGCGGCCTCGCGGGCCCGAGCGGCGAGCGCGCCGTGCAGCGCGGGATCGGCGGCGAGACGCGAGTGCGCGCGAGCGATCGCGGGCGGGCGCGATGCGCACAGAAGCGCGGTCTCTCCATCTTGCACCAGCTCGGGAATTCCCCCGACGGTGGTCGCGACCATCGGCAGCCCGGCCGCCAACCCTTCGAGGATCACCGTCGGCGCGCCGTCTTGCCGCGAGGGGACGATCAGCGCATCGGCCGCCGCGAACAGCTCGCGCTTGCGCGCGCCGCGCACCTCGCCGAAAAAGCGCACCGGCGCGTCCTTTTCATTCGCCTCAGCCGAGAGCGCGCGGCGCTTCGCGAGCGCCTCGAGCGCGCGCCGCTCCGGGCCGTCGCCGGCGATGAGCAGGGTCATCCCGTCGGGGAGCGCCGCGATCGCCAGGTCGGCGCCCTTTTCGCGCGACAGCCGGCCGATGAAGAGCGCGACGAAGCCGGTGAGCCCGAGCGCGCGCCGCGCCTCGGTCCGCGCCGCCGGATTCGGGGCCAGCTCGGCGACGTCTACCGCCATCGGCACCACCCGTCCGGGCGCGCCGTCGACGGTGAGAGAGCGCGCGACGTAGACCAGATCGGCCTGGCGCGCGAGCGTGCGAATGAATGCGCGTCCACCCGGCAGCCGGTCGAGCAGCCGCACGTCGGAGCCGTGCGCGATCGACAGGTGCGGCCGCCCGCCCGCGAGCATGAGGCCAATCGCGCCCGCCGGCACCAGCCAGTGCGAAACGATCGCGTCCCAGCGCGCCTGACGCCGCGCCGCCTCGGCGACGAGCCGCGACGAGAAGCGCGCCGCGTGCCACAGCCCGCGCCCGCCGAGCGACGAGGGCGCGCCGCCGCGATAGAAGATCGGCCGCGCCTCGTCGGCGCACAGCACCTCGACCTCACCGACCTGCGCCGCGAGCCAGCGCGTAAATCCGGCGACGAACGCGCCCGCCGGATCGCCCTCCGCGCGCGGATACGAAGTGGTCAGGACGCCGATGCGCATCGCGGCTCGATCGGCTCGCACCGCTCGGGATCGAGCTTCGCCGCCGCCGGCGCGCGCCCGGCGGTGAGCCGCCACAGCCAGGAGCGAAGCAGCACGAACGACATCGGATAGACCACCGTGCCGAGCCCGATCCCCGAGCGCCAATTCGGTCCATAGACCGCGCGCACCGCCACATCCTCGACGGTGAGCCGGGCGGCGTTGAGCCGCGCGAGCAGCTCGTTCGGGTAGCCGTAGCGCGGAAACAGCCCGGCCTGCGCGATCACCTCGAGCGCGCGCCGCGAGGCCGCGGTGTAGCCGCACTGCGAATCGAAGACATGCCCGTAGCCGCTCGTCACCTTGGTGAGCAGCGACAGCACCACGTTGCCAATCAGCCGCTCGGGCGGCATCACCCGCCAGATGTCCGGCGAGCGAAAGCGATCGCCTTTGACGTAGTCGGCGCGGCCGGTGGCGAGCGGCGCGAGCAGCCCCGGCAGATCGGCCGGGTCCATCTGCCCGTCGCCGGCCATCACCACCGCCGCATCGACCCCGAGCGCGAGCGCGCGACGGTAGCCGGTGTCGATCGCCGCGCCCACCCCGCGGTTCTTCGGATGACGCAGAAGCTCGAACCCGCGCCGCCGCCGCCGCGCCGCTTCGGCCTCACACCGCTCGACGGTGGCATCGCTCGAAGCGTCATCGACGACCAACAGGTGATCGACGAACGCCGGCACGCTCGCGACCGTGCTCGCGATCGCCCGCTCTTCATTATAGGCGGGCACCACCACCGCCACCCGCAGTCGTCCAAACATGGTCGCCGCGCAGCCTAGCAAACTTTGTCACAGGGATGGGTTACTGAACACTTGACCGGAGCGAGCGTGCTCGCGCATGCTGCGTGGCACGCGCTGGGCTTCGGGCGCGAAGGAGAGCTCATGGCGGGCAGCGTGAACAAGGTGATCCTGATCGGCAACCTCGGGGCCAAGCCCGAGCTCAAGTATTTGCCGTCGGGGCAGGCGGTCTGCGAGATGCGCCTCGCCACCAACGAGGTGTACAACGACAAGAACAACCAACGCCAGGAGCGCACCGAGTGGCACCGGGTGGTGGTGTGGGGCAAGACCGGCGAAAACTGCGCCCAGTATCTCGACAAGGGGCGGCAGGTCTATCTCGAAGGCCGGCTGCAGACCCGCTCGTGGGATGACAAGACCACCGGCGAGAAGCGCTACATGACCGAGATCGTCGCGAACACCGTCCAGTTTCTCGGCGGTGGCGCGGGGGCCGAGGGCGGCGGCCCACGAAGCAGCGGACCACGTGCCAGTGGCGGTGGCGGCGGTGGACGCGACAGCGGCCCGCCCGACGACTTCGGCCCGCCTCCCGGCGGCGGCGGCGGTGGCGGTGGCGGCGGCAGCGACGACGACATTCCCTTCTAGCAACAACTTGCAGGCGAGCGCTCGGGTGGTACGCTGAAGTGTCGTGCGTGCCCTCGCCTTCTCGCTGTCGCTGTTTGGCCTGTTGACCTTCTCGACGGTGGCGCGCGCCCATCCGCGCCCGCGCCCGTCGGGGCCGCCCGAGCTGCTCTTCACCTTCGATGACGGCCCGGCGGTCGGCAAGACGCCGAAGATCCTCGACGCGCTCCAGGCGCACCACATCCACGCGGTCTTCTTCGTCAACGGCCGCCATCTGCTCGGCAACAAAAAGGTCGCCGACGAATCGCGCGCGCTCCTTCGCGAGGAGATCGCGCGCGGCAACGCCGTCGGCAATCACACCATCCACCACTATTTTTTGTGCGGGCACGCCTACTCCAAGCTCGCGCCCGAGGAGATCGAAGGCAACGCCGCGCTGATTCAGCAGGCGACCGGGATGCGTCCCGATCTGTTCCGCACCCCTTACGGCTCGCACTGTCGATCGATCAAGGCGCTGCTCGCCTCGCTCGGCATCCACCCGATCGGCTGGGACATCGATCCGCAGGACTGGCGCCTGCGCAATCCCGCCAAGATCGAGGCCTACGTCGAGTCGCACCTGCGCCACCTCCAGGGGCGCAACATCCTTCTCATGCACGACATCCAGGGCGCGACGGTGGTGGCGCTGCCGCGCATCCTCGACTGGATCGATCAGGAGAACGCGGCGCGCATCAAGAGCGGCCGGGTGCCGATCAAGATCATCGACTACAGCTATCTCTTGCCGCGGCACGAGCTCGTGCCGCCGCTGCTCGATGCGCGCGGCCGGGTGCTCATCCGAGCGGCCGCTCGCGCCGCCGACGGCCCGATCTGGCTCTGGCCCCAAGTTGCGTGGCTGATGGGCCAGGTGTAGTCTCCCCGTCTCGCCGTCATGTTCATCCTTCGCGAAGTGTTCCCCGACGATCTCGAGGGGCTGCAGGCCGTCGCCCACCACCTCGACACCGTCAACCTGCCCGACGACCGCGCGGTCCTCGAGCGGCTGATCGATCATTCGCGGCGGTCGTTCTCCGGGCAGCTCGACCTGTTCAAGCGCGAGTACCTGTTCGTGCTCATCGACGAAGAGCAAAAAAAGATCGTCGGCACCTCGATGATTCACGCGCAGCACGGCACCCGCCGCGCGCCGCACATCTTCTTCGATGTGATGCACGACGAGCGCTATTCCGAGTCGCTCGACAAGCACTTCGTCCATCGGGTGCTGCGCATCGGCTACAACTACAACGGCCCGACCGAGATCGGCGGGCTGGTGCTGATGCCCGACTCGCGCCACCATCCGCTCGCCCTCGGCAAATGGCTCTCCTATGTTCGTTTCCTTTATATCGGACTGCACCGCCCGTCGTTTCGCGATGAGGTGCTGTCCGAATTGCTCCCGCCGCTCGAGGCCGACGGCTCGTCGGTGGTGTGGGAGGCGATCGGCCGCCACTTCACCGGAATGAGCTATCAAGAGGCGGATCGCATTTCGCAAACGAATAAAGAATTCATTCGCGCGCTGTTTCCCGCCGAGCCGATTTATTTGTCGCTGTTTCCCAAGAAGGTGCAGGACGTGATCGGTCAGGTCGGGCCGGAGACCAAGGGCGTGGAGAAGATGCTGCGCCGGGTCGGCTTCGAGTACGCCGAGCGCATCGATCCGTTCGACGGCGGGCCGCACTTCGTCGCCAAGACCGACGACATCGCGCTCATCAAAGAGACCCGCCGCGCCAAGGTGGTCAAGGTCTCGGGCGCCGACGACGGCCGGCCGTTCGGGCTGGTCTCGGTCGAGCGCGACCGCGCGCCGCACTTCTGCGCCACCGGCTCGCGCTTTCGGCTCGAGGGCTCGGACGTCGGCCTGCCGGAGAAGACGCTCGCCGCGCTCGACCTCAAGCCGGGCGACGAGGTTGGCGTCCTTCCGTTCTGACGTTATAAGACCGCCATGGAATACGCCCCCGACGCGCTCGCCGACGCCCAGCTCCTCGATGTCGAGGGCCAGCCGCACCGCCTCGGCGATTTATGGAAAAGCCGACCGGCGCTGCTGATGTTCGTGCGGCACTTTGGTTGAATGTTCTGCCGTCAGCAGGTGGCCGAGTTTCGGCCCCACGTCGACGAGGTCAAGCAGGCCGGGCTCGAGCTGGCGATCATCGGCTCGGGCACGCCCCACTTCGCCAAGGCGTTCCTCGAAGATCTCAAGCTCGGCGACCTGCCGGTCTATTGCGATCAGGAGCTCAAGAGCTTCGCCGCCGCCGAGCTGCGCCGCTCCTGGGGCACGGTGCTCGATCCGCGCGCGCTCGCCAAGGGCCTGGTGGCGATGAAGTACAAACAGAAGAAGACGATGGGCGACGCCACCCAGCAGGGCGGCGTGCTGATCGTGCGCCCCGACGGCACCATCCCCTATCACTTCGTCTCCCGCTTCGCCGGCGACCACGCCAAGAACGCCACCATCCTCGCCGAAGTCAAAAAGGCGGCGGCCTGAAGAGAAGATGGGCGCGATGACGGCGCGGGTGGCGGCGCTCGCGTTCGCGCTCCTGACCTCCGCGCTCGCACCCTCCGCGCACGCCGCCGATCCCGCCAGCGCCTCGTCCGGTCAGGCCGCGTTCGAGGCCGCCACCGCGCTCGAGGCCAAAGGGCGCTACGCCGAGGCCGCCGACGCGCTCGAGCGGTTGGCGCGCGCACACCCCGCCGACTCGTTCGCCGCCGACGCGCTCTTCGAAGCCGCGCTGGTGAGCGAAGAGCACCTCGGCGACCCGGCGCGCGCCGCGCGGCTCTATGAGGAGGTCGCGCGCCGCTACCCGCAGAGCCGGCTCGCGCGCCGCGCCCGCACCCGCGCCGATTTTCTCGGCGCCACCTTGCGCACCGGCGCGCAGCCGCTCGCCGAGTACCAGTCGATCTTGAGCGGCTTTTCGCGCCGTCCGCCGGCCGAGTCGCTGGCGAAGATGGAGGCGCTGCTCGCCGCCCATCCCGACTTCGCGCTCGCCGATCGCGCGCTCTATTGGCTCGGCGAGAGCTACGCCGCGCAGCACCGGTTTGCCGAGGCGTTCGCCCGCTTCGAGACGCTCGAGCGCCGTTTTCCGTCGAGCGAGTGGGCCGGCCGCGCCCAAAAGGCGCGCGGCGATCTCGAGCTCGAGCTCGGCCACCCGCTCGCCGCCCGGCGCATCTATCGCGCGCTCGCCCTGTCGCCGCGCCCGCTCGATCGCGCCGCCGCCGCCGAAGGGCTCGTGCAAGTGGAGAGCTTCATCGCCCGGCGGATCGGCCTCGCGCTGGCGATCGCCTATCTGCTCGCGTTTTTGATCGCGCACGCGCTTCTGGTGCGGCGGCTCCACGCCTCGCTGCGCCCGCCCGTCGAGGTCCTCTACTACGGCCCGGTCGCGCTGCTGTTCGTGGTCGCCGCCTGCACCGAAAACTCATCGATCGGCCTCGCCACCGCCGGGATTGCGGTCGGCGGCGGCCTGGTGGTGTGGAGCTCGAGCGCGCTCACCACCGCCCGCCTGCGCTCGGGCGCGATCCGGCTGCGCGCCCGCCTCGCGCGCATCGCATTCAACTTCTTCGCCGTCCTCGCCGCCGCCTACATCGCGGTGCAGGCGACCGGCCTCACCGACCTCGTGATCGAAACTTTGAAATCAGGACCGGACCGTTAAAGCGCGGCCTCGCGCCCTGCGGCGTTACAGCTGGGCGACGGCGAGATAGATCTTGTTGTTGGACTCGTCGACGATGGTGAGGCTCGCGCGATCTTGCGGCGGCAGGAGCGAGCGCAGCGCCTCGAAGCGGGTGCGCTCGACGACGAAGAAGACCCGCCGCCCGGTGTGATGCGCGAACCACTTCTGCATCTTCTCGGCGTTGTGATCGCCGAGGAACACGGTGCGCTCGTTCGGATCGACCGAGCTGTAGATCGCGTTCTTGGTGTAGAAGTTCTCGCCGCGCCAATAGAGCTGCCACGCGATCAGCTTCTCGTCGGGGCTCTTGCGATGCGAGTAGTAGGACGCGATCACGTGCTTCTGGCTCCAGTGCGGCGAGAGCTCGACGAGAATCTTGTCGGCGAGGAACCCCGACCACACCACCCCGACCAGCGCCAGCGTCCAGGCCGCCCACGCCACCGGTGAGCTGCGCCCGCGCGACACGCTGCGCACGAACACCACCCAGAACGGCACCATCAGCGCGGTCGGCAACAGCCAGGCGAGCCGCGGAATCGTCGGCGCCGCTCCGTTGACCGTCTTCGGCCCGAGCAGGAGCCCGATCCCGAGCGCGAGCAGGAACAGCGCGATCCCGCCCGAGAGCGCGTTCGCGCTCGGCCGCGTGGGCGCCGGCTCCTCCGCGTCAGCGACGGGCGCGGCCGCGTCCTTGCGCATCTTGCGATAGGCGAGCACGCCGAGCGCGGCGGTCGCCACCGTCGCGCAAATCGCGAACAAGAGGATCTGGGTGCCGTACTCGTAGCGAGTTCCATAGATCGACGGCAGCGGCCAGGGCCGACCGGTGCCCGGCATATTCACGTAGTCGTAGTTGAACATCCACAAGAGGCGCGGCGGGAACGCGGCCAGATCGCGCCCGCACAAAAACGTGATCGGCGCCGCGACCAGAAGCGATCCGATCACGTGCACGCGCCTCGGCGCGGTCAAGATCTCGTCGATGAGCAGGCCGGCCAGGATCGCCAACGCCGGCAGCGCCGGCAGGATGTAATGGTGGAACTTGGTGTTGACCAACGACACCACCGCAAACTCGACGATGAACCACACCAGCGCGAAGCCGACCAGGCCGCGCTTGGGATCGCCGTCGCGCAGCTTCTTGAACGAGAGCAGCCCGCCGAGCGTGACCAACCCCGACCAGGGAAACATCCCGTAGCCGATCC
>JANWLJ010000103.1 GCA_025450955.1 Polyangium sp. (in: bacteria)
AGGCGCGCCAGGTTGATCCCCGAGCGCGCCAGATACTCGGCGCGCAAGACGTCGCGCGCGTTGGCCGCCGCCTCGAGATCGACCCGGGTGTTGTAGGCGAAGGCGCCGATCACGCCGCCCAGCACCGCGAGGGTGACGGTGACCACGATGAGCGCGATCCCCTTTTGCCGCGCGACCGGGCGCCGCAGCCGCGCGACGATACGCGCAAAGATCCGCCTCATCGGGTGGCTCCGATCGCGGGCGTGGTCACCGGATGCCCGGTGGTGACCGTCGCGCCGGTGGCCGGCGTCGTCCCGGTGGCGGGCGGTTGTTGCTGCTGCTGCTGGGCATCGACCGCGCGCAGGTTGAGCGGCTCCTGCATCTCCACCCGCGCCTCGGTGGTAAACGGGATCTCCTTGCCGCGCTCGTCGTGCACGGTGAGCGTGATCTTGATCTTCGACGGCAGCCGATCGGGCTGTCCGTCGGCGGAGGTGGTGACCCACTCCTCGCGCCACACCTTGTCGCGCGAATCCCAGTAGCTCAGCTTGAGCGAGACCACGTCGTCGCAGACGATGTCCGATTCGCCCGGCGCCTCCGCCGGCTTGAGATACTGCAGCCGCCGGGTCTCGCGGCGCGCCAGGTTGGTCTTGCGCGCGTCGTCGCGATCGCGAATGCCGTAATACATCACCACTGCGGTGTCGGCTTCGTTGGCGTCTTGATAGAGCCGCTCGTGGCCGAAGTAGGAGAAGGTCACCTCGTCGACGCCCATCTTGTGCTTGCCGATGAACAGGGTGCGCCGATCGGCCTGCCCCGGATCTTCGTTTTGCGACAGGTACGCCATCGACAGCTCGCGCGCCATCCGCTCGAGCGCGATGCGCACCGTGCGATAGCGGCCCGACTGCGCCTCGACGTCGGCCTTGGTCTGAAAAGTCCCTTTGAACGAGCCCCACACGATGGTCATCACCATCGCCAGGATCGCGCAGGCGACCATCACCTCGATGAGGGTGAAGCCCCGGCGGCGCATCAGTGGCTGCTCCCCGTCGAGGTCGCGCCCGTGCCGGTCGAGGTCGAGCCCGCGCCGGTGCCGCCCGACGCGCCGGCCGCGCCGCCCGCGCCGGGAATATTGCCCGGGATCGAGAGCTGGATCGCCTGGTCGACGGTGCGCACGTCGGTGTAGTAGGCGACCACGCTCACCTTCTCCGGCCGCTTGCCCTCGGTCCAGCTCACCTCGACGGTGACGCGGCGAATGCCCTGCTCGAGCACGCCCTTGATCAACCCGAACTGCGAGCCGAGCATGCCCGCGCCGGCCGAGAGCGGATTTCCGCCCGACGATCCATTCTGACCGTTTTGGCTCCCGCCGAGCATCGACAGCGGCGTCTGCGGCTGGTTCGTGTCCGAGGCCTCGCCCTGCGCCTCCTGCTTGGCCTGCTGCGCCTTGGTGAGCACGGTCTGCATCTGCTCGGCGTTCGGCAGCTCGACCTTGTCGACGATCACCCTCCAGGCGAAGCGCTCAAACCCCTTGTCCTCGAAGCTGCCCTTCTGCTCCTGATCGAACTCGCCGAACCCCTTGTCGTAGAGCTCGTCCTCGAAGTCGATCATCTTGCCGCGCGCGAGGAAGGTCGCGGTGGTGATCATCTTCGCGTGGTTCTCGGCGCGGATGTTGCTCGTCATCCCCTCGACGAGCCAGGTGAGCCCGCCGGCCAGGATCGCCATCGCGATCATCATCTCGAGCAGGGTGAAGCCGCGCGCGCCGCGTCTCATCGGGTCCCCGGATCGGCGGCGTCGTCGAAGTCGGCCGGGATGTCGTACTTCTCGCTCCGCACCTCCACCTTGCCGGTGAGCGGGTGAACGATGAGCGAGTACCAGGCGTCGCCGTCCTGCAGCCGCACCACCGCGCGCTCGGTGTGCCCGTCGGGGAAAAAGTAGAGATAGGCGCGGCCGGAGGTGTAGGGCTCGCGCTGGCGCGGGGTGTAGACGTCGAACAGCCGCGGCCCCTTGAGCTTGACCTGCGGCACCGCCGCGTCCTTGAAGGTCTGAAACTTCGCGCGCCGCGGCTTGGGCGGCGGATCGAGCGTCGCGGCGATCCCGCTCCGCCCCGCCAGCTCCTCCTTCTCCTTCTTGTCCTCTTCCTCGGCCTTCTTCTGCACCGCGTCCCAGTCGAACGCCTTGCCGTGGCCGGGCGAGTCCTCTTTGTCGTGCGAGAGGTACATCCGATCGTCGGAGCGCTCGGCCCAGTACTTGTTGCCGTCGAGATCGAGCACCAGCCGATAATAGGAGCCGGTGGTGATCGCGCGATCGAAGCAGTAACGGATCGCGCCCGCGAGCTTGCTCGAGGTCGAGCGCAGATCGCTCTTGGCGACGGCGCGCAGGCCATACACCGCCCCGCTCATGAGCATCCCGAGGATCGCGACGACCACCAGGATCTCGATGAGCGTAAAGCCGCTATTTTTCCTCCGCGTCACCCGCCGTCACCTGCTACAGCTCCCACGACTTGATGTCGTCGGCCGTGCCCTCCTTCTTGTCCTTGCCGGTCGAGACGATGTCGGCGCCGTCGGTGTTGTGCTCGCCCGGGCACTTGAAGCTGAGCGGCGAGTTCCAGGCGTCGACCGGCTTTTTGGTCAGGTACTTCTGTTCGTAGAGATCGTCGAGCGACTTCGGGCAGCCGTCGGTGTTGTCGGTCTGGTAGTGGACCAGCGCCTGCTCGATGCTCTTGATCACCATCTTGGTGTCGGTCTCGCGCGCCTTCTCGAGACGTCCGTACGCGAACACCCCGACGGCGCCCATCAGCATGCCCATGATCGCGACCACCACCATGATCTCGATCAGGGTCATGCCGCGCGACATCCCGCGCGCTACCCGGTTACGCATTTTCCTCCTCATGTTCGCTCCTCCAAAATGGCGTCAACTGACGAAGTCGTTCATCTGCATGATCGGCATCAGAATCGAAAACACCACGAACGCCACCGACCCGCCCATGATGAGAATCATCAGCGGCTCGAGCAGCGTGGTGAGCCGCCCCATCTTCAAATCGATCTCGGTGTCGTAGGCGAGCGCGACGTTCTCCAGCATCTGCTCGAGCTGCCCCGACCGCTCACCGACGGCGATCATATGGGTCACGATCGGCGGAAACTCGCCCGACCGCTTGAGCGGCGCCGCGATCGACTCGCCCTCCTTGATCGACTCCTTGGCCTCCTCGATCACCTTGGTGAGCACGGTGTTGCCGAGGATCGCCTTGACGATGTCGAGCGCGCGCAGAAGCGGCACGCCCGAGGCGAGCATGGTCGCCAGCGTCTTGGCGAAGCGGGTGATCGCGATCTGCCGCGCGAGCGGCCCGATGATCGGCAATTTGAGAAGCCAACGATCATAGGTGGCGCGCCCCTTCTCCGAGCGCTTCCAGCGACGGTAGAGCTGGGCGATCCCGATGAACGCCAGAATCAGCGCCCACCAATAATTCCCGGTGATATTGGAAACGATAATGAGTAACTGGGTATTCCACGGCAGCGCGTGGCCGGTGTCGGCGAAGATCGAGGTCACCTTCGGGACCACCGACACCATGAGGATGCACATGATGCCGGCGCCGATCACCGTCATCACGATCGGATAGAACAGCGCCGAGACCACCTTGCCGCGCAGCCGGTTCTGCGCGTCGAGAAACTCCGCCAGCCGGAACAGCACCGCCTCGAGGTTGCCCGAGGCCTCGCCGGCGCGGACCATGTTGACGTAGAGATCTTCGAAGACGTTACCGTGGCGCGCCATCGCGTCGCCGAGCGACGCACCCTCGTTCACCTGGGTCTTGACGTCCGCGATCACCCGCTTGAGCGCGGGCCGCTCGAGCTGATCGACCAGCGCCGCCAGCGACTCGGCGAGCGGCACGCCCGCGCGCAAAAGCGTCGCGAGCTGCCGGGTGATCACCGCCACCTGCATCCGGTCGCCGGTGCGCCGGTCCTGCCACATTTTATAAGCGGCGAACGGATTGACCAGCGACACGAACAGCGTGCCCGCGCCCGCGGCGGCGGCGTCGCCCGCGGCCTTGAGCCGGAGCGCCGCCTCCTTGGCCTCGGTGAGCAGGACGCCGTCGCGCTTGAGCGCCACCTTGAGCGAGCGCACGTTGTCGGCGTCCTTGACGCCGTTCACCGCTTTTCCGCGGGTATCGAAACCTTTATAGGAAAATACCGGCATCGGTTCGCCTACTGCTTATCCTCGGCGGTCACCATCAGCACCTCTTCGAGCGTGGTCACGCCCACCAGCACCTTGGCCGCGCCGTCGTCGCGCAGGGTGCGCATGCCCGAGCGCACCGCCGCCTGCTTGATGCTGTTCGAATCGGTGTTCTTGAGCGCGAGCTGGCGAATCTCGTTATCGATGAGCAGGAGCTCGTAGATTCCGAGTCGCCCGAGGTATCCCGACTTCGAGCACTTGCCGCAGCCGCCCTCGCGCGCCTGGTAGAGCTTGCCGGTCGGCGGCGGCGTGATCTTGGTGCGGAGCGGCGGGATGCGCAAGCTGCCCGAGAAGAAGGCCTGCGGATCGATCCCCACCTTGAGGAGCTCCTCCTCGCTCGGCGTGTAGAGCACCCGGCAGTCGGGACAGAGCCGCCGCACCAGGCGCTGCGCCAGGAGCCCGACCAGCGACGACGCCACCAGAAACGGCTCGATCCCCATATCGACGAGGCGGGTGATCGCGCCCGCCGCGTCGTTGGTGTGGACCGTCGAGAACACCAGGTGGCCGGTGAGCGACGCCTGAATCGCCATCCCGGCGGTCTCGCCGTCGCGGATCTCGCCGACCATGATCACGTCGGGATCGTGGCGCAGATAGCTGCGCAACACCGACGCGAAGGTCAGCTCGATCTTCGGATTGATCGGCACCTGGGTGATGCCTTCGAGCTGGTACTCGACCGGATCCTCGACGGTGAGGATGTTGAGATCCGGCGTGTTGATCTTGGCCAGGCAGGCGTAGAGCGTGGTGGTCTTGCCCGAGCCGGTCGGCCCGGTGACCACGATGCTCCCGTGCGGCCGGCGGATCAGCTCGTTGATCACGACCAGGTGATCGTCGCCGAAGCCGATGTCGGAGAGATCGTGCAGCACGCTCGATCGATCGAGGAGGCGGATGGTGATGCGCTCGCCATTGACGCCCGGGGCGGTGGCGACGCGCATGTCGATGTCCTTGCCCGCGATCTTGCGCCGGATGCGCCCGTCCTGCGGCAGCCGCTTCTCGGCGATGTTCAGCCCGGCCATGATCTTGACGCGCGAGAGGATCGAGTTGATGTAGTTGCGGTTGGCGTGCTTGTGCTCGTAGAGATTGCCGTCGACGCGGTAGCGCACCACCAGATCTTTTTCGCGCGGCTCGATGTGGATATCGGAGGCGCGCTCCTTGACCGCGTTGAACATGAGCGAGTTGACCCAGCGGATGATCGGCGCCTCGTCGGTGAGATCGAGGATGTCGGTGAGCTCCTCGGCCTCGCCCGCCATGTCGTCTTCGTTGCTGTCACCGAGATCGACGCCGCCCTCCTGGCGCGCGTAGACCTTGTTGATCGCCTCGACGATCTTCTGGCCGGGCGCCACCACCGTGAGGATCTCGGCGCCGATCGCGCGCCTCACGTCGTCGAGCGCGTGGACGTCGAGCGGATCGAAGATCGCCACCTCCACCGCGCGGCCGACGCGCCGGAGCGGAATCAACCGGTGCTGGCGCGCGAACGCGATCGGCACCTTCTCGGCCAGCTCGGGATCGCACTCCTCCGGCTTGACGTCGCGGACGATCGGCAGATCGAGCTGCCAGGCGAGCGCGTCGAGCAGGTCCTCCTCTTCGAGGACGTGGTTGCGCATGAGCAGCTCGCCGATGCGCCCGCCCTCCTGCCGCTGCATCTCGAGCGCGTCGGCGATGTTGGCCTCGGACACCTTGCCGCGGCGAAGCAGGATCTGTCCGAGCGCGCGCTCGTGAACCTCCCCCGGCAAGAGGTCGCCGGGAGCGGTCGACATCTCCGCGGTCACCCGCACCGCGGTCGGCCCGTCGTCGAGCTCGAACGGCACTAGGCGCCTCCCGGGCGCGGCGGCGCGGTCGACCGCTTCGGCGCCGGCACCGTCGACTGGCCGGGCAACGGCAGCGTGCTCGGCTGCGCCGGCGGCGGCACATACGGCACCTCGACCGGCCCTTCGATGTCGCGCTCGCGCAGCGCGGCCTCGGCGTTGCGGATGTCGGTCGCCTCCTGCTCGGCCTCGATCGCCGAACGATTGATCTCCTCGAGCACCCCGCGCTTGCGGTGGTAGTCGATGTTGGCCTCGTAGTCGCGATCGTCCTGAAACGCCGAG
This sequence comes from Polyangium sp. (in: bacteria), assembly GCA_025450955.1. GTDB lineage: Bacteria > Myxococcota_A > Polyangia > Palsa-1104 > Palsa-1104 > JANWLJ01. The sequence continues at coordinate 6,279 of JANWLJ010000103.1, forward strand.
TAGCGCTCCATGAACTCGCGCCGCTCGCGCAGCTTGCGCTCGAAGATCCGCCGCAGGTCGGCCGGGTCCTTGATGATGTACGGCGTGAGGATGATGAGCAGGTTCTCCTTCTGCAGCACCTTGTGGGTGGTCTTGAACAGATAGCCGAGGATCGGGATGTCGCCGAGCAGCGGCACCTTGTCGACGGTGTTCGACACGCTGTCCTTGATGAGCCCGCCGAGCACGATCGACTGCTGATCGCGCACGGTCACCACCGACTTGACCGTGCGCTTCGAGGTCGCCGGGCCGAGGCCGTTGAAGTTCGGGTTCGACACGTCGGAGAGCTCGTTGTCGATCTCGAGCCGCACGAAGTCCGAGTCGTTGACGTGCGGCGTGATCTCGAGCTTGAGCGCGACGTCCTGCCGCTGCACCGAGGTGCCGAGCCCGAAGCCGACGCCGGGGGTGGCGCCGGGCGTGCCGGGCGCGCCGCCGAAGCCGGGGAAGCCGCCGAGCGAGGCGGGGAACGGCAGGTTCTGGCCGACCTGGATGGTCGCCTTCTCGTTGTCGGTGGTGAGGATGTGCGGCATCGACACGACGTTGACGTCGCCATCGTTCTGCAGCGCCTGGATGAAGACGCCGAACGACGGGATCGAAGTGCCGGGCGGCAAGCCCAAGATGGTGTCGGCGCCGGGAATCGGCGGCCCGCGCAGACCGGCGGCCAGGCCGGAGAGCGCCGCCGGCGAGAACGCGAGCGAGTTGACCGTGCTGTTCGGCTCCGAGCCGCCGAACAGGAGCGACTGCGAGTTGCCCGAGCCGAGCGTGGTGCCGCCGTGCCACGCGACGCCGAGATTGCGCGTCTTGTCGACGGTGATCTCGAGGATCGCCGCCTCGACGAACACCTGCCGACGCGGAATGTCGAGCTTGCGGATGAGATCGCGCACCGTGATGTAGTCGCGCCCCGAGGCCAGCACCACCAGCGAGTTGGTCGGCTTGTCCGAGGCGATGCGCACCTCCCCTTCGAACAGCCCGCCAGGTTGCCCCGGCTGCCCCGGCGTCGAGCGCTGCGCGCCCGGCCGTCCGCCCTGCGACGACGACGATCCCGAGCGCGACACCCCGGCGCCGAGCCCGCCGAGCGTGCCGGCGACGTCGTCCGCGTTGGCGTTCTCGAGCGGGATCACGTGCACGCGATCGCTCACCGCCTCGGTGGTGAGCGGGTTCTGCTGATCGATGCGCTTGACCAGCGCGAGGATGCGCTGATAGCCCGGCTCGGTGGCGACCAGGATCAAGAGGTTGCGGGTGTCGTCGGGGATGATCTGCGAGATCGATTGATCGCCGCCGCCCACCTCCTCCGGGGTCGGCCCCTTGGCCGCCGGAGTGCTGCGGATGATCCGCCGCCGCGCCGGAGTCGACGCCGTCGCGCCGGTCTTGGAGACGCCGAACACCGACTGGAGCAAGGTCGCCATCTCGGTCGCCGAGGTGCTGTGCAGCTTGATGCCCCAGATCTTCTCGCCGCCCATCGGCACGTCGAGCTGGTTCACCACCTTCTCCATGCGCCGGATGTTGGTGCCGAGATCGGTGATCACCAGCGTGTTGGTCGGCGGATAGACGGTGATGTCGCCGTCGCGCGAGCGCAGCCGATCGAGCACCTGCTTGACGTCATTCAAGTCGGCGTGCTCGATGTGCATCATCCGCGTGACGTAGCTGTCGTTGGTGGGCGGCGTCGCCTGCTCGCCGTAGACCGGGATCGCGCTCTCGCGCGCGCGGTTGGACTCGATGATCTTGAGCACCTTGCCCTCGGGCTGGACGGTGAGCCCCATCGACTCCAAGGACGAGAGGAACATCCGGTACGCCTCGGGCGCGGTCATCGTGTTGGGCGCGATGATGGTGACCTTGCTCTGGCGGATGTTGCCGGGGACGATGAACGGGCGGCACAGCATCGGCGCCACCGCGTTCAGAAGCGACATCAGATCGACCTCGCCCCTGAGCTCCCACCTGAACTTCTTGTTGCGCGGATACTTCTTGCACTCCTCGACCGCCTCCTTCTCGCCGGGAAGCTCGGGCTCTCCGGAGGTGGTGGTCGTAATCGGCGCGGGCGTGGTGGTGCTCGTCTGGCCGCGCGGCGGCGGAGAGATGTTGCGCGGCACCACGCGCCGTTGGGCGTCGGCCGCGCCTGCCCACAGCATCGCCGCCGCCAGCACCGCCACCGCCCACTGCGTGTCTCGTCTTTCGAGTCGCTCGCTCATGGCTTCGCCATTCGGAGCGCGGCCCCACGGGCCACGCATTTTGCGCCGATTAGAAATTCGCTCGCTCGTTCCACTCGCTCGCTCATCTGATCGTGTAATCCAAGGTTGTGTTCTCGCCGCGACGCTCGAGCTGCACCGTCAGGTGGCTCGCGTTGCGCAGCTTGGTGAACACCTCGAGCGCCTTGTCGGGGCTCGACATGTCCATGCCGTTGATGGTCTTGACGGTGTCGCCGTTCTGCAGCCCAATCCTGCCGAAGATCGAGTTGGGCCGGATCGCGTAGAGCTTGAAGCCGTTCGGCTTGCCGTCTTTGATCGACGGCACCACCCGCGCGGCGGTCGCCAGCAGGGGGGGGTTCTGCAGCAGCTTGTCGACGAGCGCGCGATCGATCGTGCAGCTCGACCCGCTGCAGTTGATGCCGGTCAGCTCGGGCTCGCCCGGCCCGTGCGGCACCGCCGGGATGTTCGAGGCCACGCGCGGAGGCGGCGGCGCGGTGCCGTCGAGCTCGAGATACTCGAGCCGCCCGGCGTTGCGCAGATAGACCCGCTTCTGCACCACCGCCACCACCGTCGCGCCCGTCGACGCCACCGACATTCCGCGGTTGTACATCGCGGGATCTTTTTCCTTGGTCGACAGATCGCGAATCACCGCCATCGACCACGCCTCGTCGGTGGGGCAGACCATGGTCGAGACCAGCTCGAGCTGCAGCGAGCTCTTCTGCGGCTCGTTCGACTGCGGACCGCCGGCCACCGGCTGCGCGACGATCGGCGCACAGCCCGAGCAAAAGACGTTGCGCTTGACGATGTCCTCGCCGCTCTTGCCGTGCGCCTTGCTGGTCGCGGGAGGCGCGGCGCGATGGGTCGCCGCCGGCATGTCGTCACCGGCGAGAAAGCCGCCCTCGATGAGATGCGCCGCCGCCCGGCCGCCGAACGCCGAGCAGATCCCCACGACCACGAGGTTCACGACCCAGAAGTACTTTTTGAGCAGGACGTCCATATCCCTTGTACGGCCGCCTCAACAGCAATGGAGGTGCCAGTCGAGGCAGCACAATTGACCTTTAATTACAGGTAGTTGAATTCTTCGCGCGCGACTTTCGTTGCCAATTTGGCACACAGGGGTGGGCTACGCTCGATCTTTTGACGCGACCTGGGCTTCGGTCGCCCCGTCGAGCCCGAGCTCGGCCGGCTCGTCCTCCGCCTCGGCGCGATCGCCTTCGGTGCGATCGAGCTTGCGATAGATGGTTCGGGTGGCGATGCCGAGGAGCTGCGCCGCCAGCCTTTTATCGCCGCGGGTGTGGTGCAAGGTCTCGTGGATCACGCGCAGCTCGATCTCCTCGAGCGGGGTCCCGATCTCGAACGTGAGCGCGCGCCGGGAGCCGCCCGCCTGCGGCGGCGCGCCGAGCACCTCGCGCGGCAGATCGTCGGGCTCGATCGCGCTCGACTTGGTGAGCACCACCGCCCGCTCGATCGCGTTCTCGAGCTCGCGCACGTTGCCCGGCCAATCGTAGGCGCACATCGCGTCGAGCGCGGCGCGGGTGCAGCCGGTCACCGCCTTCTGGTTCTTCTCGCGGAAGCGCTGAAGGAAGTGATCGACGAGCAGCGGCACGTCGTCGCGCCGATCGCGCAGCGGCGGCACGTTCACCGCGATCACGTTCAGGCGATAGTAGAGGTCTTCGCGGAACTGCCCGGCTGAGACCGCCTTGCGCAGATCTTTGTTGGTGGCAGCGACGAGGCGGATGTCGATCTTCTGCGACTTGCCGCCGAGCCGCTCGATCTCGCCCTCTTGCAGGACGCGCAGCAGCTTGACCTGCACCTGGAGCGGGATCTCGCCGATCTCGTCGAGAAACAGGGTGCCGCCGTCGGCGTGGGCGAAGCGCCCGTCGCGCCTCTGCACCGCGCCGGTGAACGCGCCCTTCTCGTAGCCGAACAGCTCGCCTTCGAGAATGCCTTCGGGGATCGCGGCGCAGTTGACTGGCACGAATGGCCGCCCGGCGCGCGGCGAGAGCTCGTGAATCTGCCGCGCGAGCAGCTCCTTTCCGGTGCCCGACTCTCCGAGCAGAAGCACCGTCGCCACAGAGGGCGCGGCCTGCTGCACCATCTCGTGGGTGCGCCGCATCGCCAGCGACTGGCCGACGATCGGCCGGCGCCGCGCCGCCTCGAGCTGCGCGCGCAAGGTGCGGTTTTCGACCAGCAGCGACTGTTTCTCGAGCGCCTTCTCGACGACCCGCACCACGTGCGCGCGCTTGAGCGGCTTGGTGATGAAGTCGTACGCGCCCTCGCGCATCGCCTCGACCGCGGTCTCGACGGTGCCGTAGGCGGTCATCAGCACCACCTCGGTCTCCGGCGAGATCTGCCGCGCCGCCTTGAGCAGGTCCACGCCCGAGACGCCCGGCATCATGAGATCGGTCAGCAGCACGTCGACGCGCCGCTTGCGCAACACCTCGAGCCCCTCTTTGCCGTCGGGCGCGGTGAGCACCGCCAATCCCTCGCGCGCGAAGATGCGCTCGAGCGACTCGAGATTCGACGGCTCGTCGTCGACCACCAGCAGCGTGGGAGAGGAGGCGCGAAGGTTCACTGGAGCACCCTCCGGGTGCACCGTGAGCAGTGACCATGGTTGATCGCAATTTCTTCGAAATTGCTCATGGACGGCTGCCCGTTGCGCGTTCCGGGCCAGGGGCCGGTTCGACTGCAAATTCAATTGGGTAGAGCAGCGCCACCGGCTCGATCGTAGCCGGCCTCTGACAAACTGGCAAGCTCGCTAGGACAAAATGGCAGGGAGAGCGGCCGCTCGTCGGGTTCGGCCGGAGCGCGCTAGAAGGTGAGGCTGAAGCCGAGGGAGCCGCCATTCGCGCCGGCTTTGAGCGTCGGGGTGACCCGATCGATCCAGGCCAGGTGGTGCGCCTTCTTCCACTTGGAGTACTTGACCGCTTTGACGATCCCGACCGGCAACAGGATCGCGCCGGCGACGGTCATGCCGGCGCCGAAGACGTCGAGCGCGACCGCGCCCCAGGCTTCGCCGTAGTTCGGATTGTTGGGATCGAAGCAGCCGCCCTGGAAGGTGCAGTCGTTCCACAGCACCGACGAGGTGCCGAGAAAGATGAGGCCGAGCGGCAGGAAGATCGCGCCGACGATGATCTCGGCGACGCCGTTCTTCGGCTGCACCTGCACGGCGGGCGGCGTGGCGTAATAGACCGGCGGCGGCGCGTAATAGACCGGCGGCTGCTGGTAGCCGGGCGGCGGCGGCTGATAGCCGGGCGGCGGCGGTTGATATCCCGGCGGCGGCGGTTGATATCCCGGCGGCGGCGCCTCATGATAGACCGGCGTCGGAAGAGCACACGTATGAACACGAGACGCAGGATCGACTACCGGCGGCGGCGGCGGCTCTTGCGCGTGCG
>JANWLJ010000104.1 GCA_025450955.1 Polyangium sp. (in: bacteria)
GGCGCAAAGCGGCTGGCGCGCTGCCGGGTCGAGGTGGTCCACTCCCAGGGCGGCGAGCGCGCCGAGCGGCAGGTCGACATCCCCTATCGGGACGCCGACGATCTGGCCGAGAGCATCTCGCTCCTGGTCGCCGACATGCTCGGCTCCGACCTGCACGATATCCTCACCCCGTCGCCGGGCAGCATCGAGCCCGAAGACGAGCCCGAGCCCACGCCCTCGCCGCAACCCGCATCCACGCCGCGGTCGGAATCGCGATCCCCGTCGAGAAAACCGCCGCCGCCGGCGATCGCGCCGCCGGAGCGCGAGCCGGTCGCGCCCACACCGCCCATGCAAGCGCGCGAGCCCGAGCCGCGGCCTCGGGCGCCCTCGACGAACAAGGTGATCGCTGCCGCTCCGAGTCGCCCGGGCGAGCTTCGGCTCGAGGCGGGCCCGACGGTGGCGTTCGGCTTCGACGGCGAGCCGCCCCTCGGGGGCGCGCTTTTGCGCGCGCTCTATGTCGGCCCGGTGGCGCTCCGGCTCGGCGGCGCGCTCTCGATCTCGGGCGGCGCCACCTCGGCGCAAGGCTACCGGCTCGGCTTTACCCGGTTGGTCACCGGCCCGCTCGCCGGGGCCGGCTTTTCTCGCGGGCGCGTGCGCGGCGCGCTCACCTTTGGCCCGGCGCTCTACCTCCTCGCCATCTCGGCCGCGCCAGGCGGCGCGCACAACCTGCTCGCGTTCGCGCTGGTGGCCGGCGCGCGGCTGTCGGTCGGGCTGGCCCGCCCGCTCGACCTCTACGCCGGCGCCGATCTCACCGGCTCACTCACCGAAGAGCGGGTGGTGGCCGGCCCCGCGCTGGTCGCCGGCTTCGGCCGGTTCTCCCTCGAGACCACCGTCGGGCTCGCCTATCGTCGCTGATGGGTCTGACGCTCCTGCGACCCAACCTCCTGTCGCCAGCGCCCCCGGCTGGCCGCCGCGGGTGGCTCGTTCCGGTTTGGTCGCAATAAGTGTTACTCTTTTTTCTGTCCCCGGAGCCCGGGCCGGGACACTCATCAGGGTGAATGTTCCTCGTGGACAGACCGCGGGCGCAGGCGGGGGCCAAAGGTGACATCGAGCCGTCGCTGGCGGCGCTTGTCGAACGTCACCGCTCCGGCGATCCGAGCGCGCTCAACGCGCTCATGACCGAGATCTATCCTTCGATGCACCGGATCATCTATCGGCTCTCCGGCCCGCGTCCGCGCGAGGTGCACGAAGATCTGGTCCAGAGCGCGCTCGAGCAGGTGTGCCGCTCGATCGATTCGTTCGAAGGCCGCTCGCGCTTCACCACTTTTGTCTTCGGCATCTGCCATCGGGTGGTCGCGCGCTCGCGCCGCTACGACCGGGTGCGCACCTGGTTCAAGCGCGACGCCGAGGAGGCCTGCCTGCCCCAGGGCGCGACCGCGCCCGACGAGATCGTGGAGCGCGGCCGTCAGGTGGCCCAGGCGCGCGCCGCGCTCGATCGCCTCGAAGGCGATGAGCGCTCGGCGTTCGTGCTGCACGAGATCGAAGAGCTGCCGCTCGAAGAGGTCGCCGCCGCGCTCGGCTGCTCGACCCGCACCGTCAAACGGCGGCTGCGCGCCGCGCGCGAAAAGCTGCTGCCGTCCAAGGAGCTGGTGTCGTGAAGGCGGCACGTCAAGGCTTCGTGCACCCGGGCGGCCCGACCGAGGACGCGCTGTTCGACCATCTCGCCGGGCGGCTCCATCCGCAGGCGGGCGAGTGGATCGCGGCGCACGTCGCCTCGTGCGCGCGCTGCACCGCCGCGGTCGCCCATCTCGAAGCGGTGCGCGAGGCGCTCGAGCCGCCGCCCGAGTCGCCGTTTCAGCGCCAGCGCGATCTGCAGGCGGTGCGGCGCCGGCTCGATCGGCCGCGCCGCAGGTGGAATCGGATCCTCCTGCCGGGGTTCGCCGCGCTCGCCGCCTGTCTCGCGGTTTTGTGGATGGGCACCCGCGCCGGACCTCGCCTTCCGGCGCAGCCGGCGATCGCCAAGCTCGCGCCGGCGCCTGTGCCCACGCCGTGGACCGTGCTCGGCACCGAAGGCTCGACCGAGGTCGAAGCGCACGGCGCCAAGAGCGCGATGAAGACCGAGCAGGTGGTCGCGGCGGGCGGCCTCGTCACTGTCGCGCCGTCTGCGCGGGTGGTGGCGAAGTGGGGCGGAGCGAAGGTGATGATCGAAGGCGGCTCGGCGGGCGCCCAGGTGCGGCTCGTGGCCAGCCGCTCCGACGATCGCGCGCTGGTCCTCGAGCGCGGCCGGGTGGTCTTGAACGTCGACCCGCTCGCCCCCGGCGCGCGGCTGGCGGTGGTGACGCCGACCGAGCGGGTGACCGTGCACGGCACCATCTTCCTCGTCGACGTCGACGCCGGCGGCACCAGCGTCGCGGTGGCGCGCGGCAAGGTGCGGGTCGAGGCGCTCGCCTCGCGCGCTACGGTCGACGTCCCGGCCGGAATGCGGGTGGCGCCGCTGCCGGCGGCGATCGGTCCGCTCGACGACGAGGACCGGCGCGTGTTCGCGCTGCTCGAGCACTGGAACGACGCGCCGCCCGCCGAGCCCGCCGCTGCGCCGGCTTCGCCGAGCCCGGAAAAAGCAATCCTCGCGACGCCCACGCCGTCGCCTTCGGCCCACGCGGCCCCGAGCGCGCGCGCGGAGACCGCCACGCTGGAAGCGGCGCGCGCCGAGGTGCTCGCCGGCTCCTACCCGCGTGCGATCGCCCATCTCGAGTCGCTGCGCCGCCATCATCTTCCGGCCACGCTCGGCGCGCGCGTCGCGCTCTTGCTCGCGCAGGCGCTCCGGCTCGACCACCACGCCCGCGACGCGGCGCCGCTTTTGGAAAAAGTCGCGCGCGGCGGCGGTCCCGAGGCGGAGCAGGCGCAGTTCCTGCTCGCGCAGACCCTCGAGCGCGATCTCGCCGATCCGCGCCGCGCAGCGACGGTGTGGGCCGAGACCGAGCGCCGCTTCCCGCACGGGATTTTTCGCGAGGAGGCGGCCTTCCGTCTCGGCGAGTCGCTCCTGCAAGCGGGCGAGACCCAGGACGGCATCGACGCGCTCGAGCGTTACCTGCAAGCGTTCGGCTCGGGCGCGCACTCCGACGACGCCCACCTCCTGGTCGCGGCCGCGCGTCGCGATCGCTTGAGCGACTGCGCCGGCGCGATCCCGCACCTGCGCGCGGTGGCCGATGGCCACGGCCCGCGCGCCGGCAGCGCGCTCATCGGCGCCGCCCGCTGCCTGGAAAAGATCGGCCGCGACGACGAGGCGGCCGCCGCCTATCGCCACTATCTCACGCTCGCGCCGCACGGCCGCTTCACCGCCGAGGCCCGCAGGCACGCCGGCCCCCGCGCGAGCCAGCGATAAGCGATAATCCGCTCATGCGGCGGGTGATGGTCCTCGGGCTCTCGGCGCTGCTTTGGGCCGGCTGCACCGATACCTTCGGGCTGCCGATCGGCTCAGGCGCGGATTTCTCGACCGGCGGCGGTGATGGCGCGGTCGACGGCGCGTTCGGCTCCGAGCTCGGTCCCACCGACGGCGGAACGTTCACGCTGCCCGCCTCGTGCGCGCGGCTCACCTAGTGCCCGGCGATGATGAGCGAAGGCGACGTCGCGCTCACCGACGGACAGGTGTCGGGCTGCCACGCCTACGACATGCTCACCATCGGCTCCAAGGTCGACGCCGCCCACGACGCAAGCGGGCTCGGCTTCTTCGCCTGCGCCAACAACGTCCTCATCACCGGCATCCTCTCGGCCGACGGCAAGGGCGAAGACGGAATGGCCGGCCCCGGCGCCGGTCAGGGCTGCGGCTCGGGCGGTGGCCACGGCGGCGCGGGCGGCGATCCCGGCGGCTGCGGCCCCGGCGTCACCTACGGCGACCCGATGCTCCCGCGCGAGCTCGGCTCGGGCGGCGGCGCGCTCGGCGCAGGCGGCGGCGCAGGCGGCGGCGCGATCGAGCTCGAGGCCGGCCGCATCGACGTGATCGGCTTCATCACCGCCGACGGCGAGGCCGGCTCGGGCGCGAGCGCGGGCGGCGGCTCGGGCGGCAGCATCCTTCTGCGCGCGGACACCATCGAAGGCGCCGGTCAGGTCCTCGCCCGCGGCGGGCTCGGCTTCGGTTTGGCGGGCGGCGGTGGCGGCGGCGGCCGGGTCGCGGTCTACGGCGGCTCGGACGCGAAGCTCAAGATCGACGTCAATGGCGGCGGCAGCATGGCCGGCGGCGACGGCGCGGTCGGCACCATCTATCAAACGCCCTGACGCGCTCGCGCCGGCCGCCTCGGCTATTCGAGATGCGGTGAGTCGGAAAGAGGGAGCGCGCGGTTTATTTGCAGGTGCCGGTGGTGGTATCGCAGGCGGTGCAGCCGACGATCGCGCCGATTCCGCCCGAGCAGTCGGTGTCGCTGGTGCAGGTGATGAAGCCGCACGCGCCGCTGAGCCCGCCGGTGCCGCCGTCGCCGAGGCTCGGCAAGCCGCCGCCGCCGAGCCCGCCGTCGAGCCCCGGCACTCCGCCCGAGCCGCCCGAGCCCGAGCCGCCCGAGCCGGAGCCCGAGCCGGAGCCGGATCCCGAGCCGCTCGGGCTGCCGCACGAGGCGAGCGCCCCCGAGCTACTTTGGCACATCGATCCCGCCGGGCAGCTCGTCGACTCGCAGCAGTAGTAGGCCGCGCCGCCGGTGCCGCACTTGTCGTTCACGCACGAGAGCCCCGGCTGGCAATCGCACGCCGTCGCGCAGCTCGAGCCCATCTGCCCCGGATTCTGCTCGAGGTGTCCATCGAGGTTCGATCCGCCGTCGCGGTTGCCGGCGGTTTGCACGTTGGTGCCGCCGCATCCCAAGGCCATGAGCGCCAGCACGGGAACCAAAACCTGCAGGGCTCTACGCATGTTCGCTCCGGTAGGTAATTTCGGGACATGAGTCGCTCGAGGCGGGGGAAGGGGACAAGGGCGTGGCGGGCGAGCGGGGGAGCGAACGGCGGCGAGCGGGGGAGCGGTGGGCGAGCGGCGCGGGGGCGAGTGGCGCGGGCGCGGGGTCGCGAGCGGCGGTGGTGGTTCGCGCGGGTCGTGTTCGCTGGCGACGAGGACGGGGCGGCCGTGCCTTGCGCGGGCGACGGGGCGGTTGCGGAGCGATGGTGCGGAGAGGACCGGTCCGCGCAGACGCGCGAGTACGCGCCGCTGCCGGCGATGGGCGGTGGTGTGAGGACGATCGTGGAGGGCCGCTGCTGCAGCAGCGGCTTTGCCGGGCGGCGGTGGTTTGCGGGCAGGCGGCGCGGGCGGTCCGCACGTCGGCGACCGATAATAAGAGAGCCATTATGCTTGACAGCGGCGGCTATTTGTAATACGTTAGCCTAATCAAGATGAAACAAGAAGAGATGAAATTTCGCGGGTGGGGTGGGCGGCGCGCGGGAGCGGGGCGAAAGCCACGGGGCGAGAAGCCGGGGGTCGCGCATCGGCGGAGGCCGGCGTTGGCGGCGCGGTTTCCGGTGCACGTCACGCTGAGGATGGAGCGCGACGTGTGGAGCTTGCGATCACGGCGAAGCTATCGCGTGATCGAAAAA
>JANWLJ010000105.1 GCA_025450955.1 Polyangium sp. (in: bacteria)
GGAAGGAAAATGATCGTGGTTGGGCATGCGCAGGGTTCGCGCCGAACGCCCGAAGAGCGGGTGATCCTCGATGAGGAGCGGCAGCACGCCCACCACCAGGCCGCCGCGCAGCGCCACCAGGCAGGTGGCCTGGGTCCCGCCCGAGACGAGGTGCTCGAAGAACGAGCGGGTCCACGCGAAAGAGGAGCTCGGATGGGCGCCGCCGTCCTCTTCCACCAGCCGGTCCCAGTCGGCGGCAAACGGCGCCAGCGCCTCGAGCTGCCGCGGCAGCTCGAACGTGCGGATTTGCAGGTCGGGGATGGTCACGATTCGACCACCACCACCTTGCGCTTGCCGCTCGGGGAGAGCGGGATATCGTCGACCAGCTCGGTGCGCAGCGGCAGGCCCGGCAGGTGGCGGGCGAAGTTGTCGCGGATGGTGGCGAGCGCGCTGTCGTCGAGCTTTTCGGTCGGGACCAGCTTGAGGGTCACCGAGCGATCGGGGTGCTGCACCGCTTGAAAGCGGCGCACCGTGCCGGCCAGCGCCGCGAACATCACGTTGAAGAGCAGGCCGCTCACCCGCTCGCCGCGCGCGTCCTTGAGCGTGTCGGTGACCCGCCCGTCGACGGAAGCGAGCCGCGGCAAGCTGCGGCCGCAGGCGCACGCGCCCTCGGGGCCGGCCACCGCCAGATCGCCATTGGCGTAGCGAATAAACGGCATTCCGAGGTTGTGCAGATCGGTGATCACCACTTCGCCGCTCTCGCCCGGCCGCGCCGGTCGGGTGCGATCCCCGTCGGTGACCACCACCTCGACGATCAAATTTTCGCTCGAGAGGTGAAGGCCCTCATGCGCTTCGCACTCGGCGCCGATCAACATCACCTCGCGGCAGCCGTAGGTCTCGAAGACCGCGCCGAACGCCGCTTCGAACCGTTCGCGATCGTCGGGCAGGAGCCGCTCGGCGCAGCAGAGCACCGGGAGCTCGTCCCAGTCGCGCAGCCCGCGTTCGACGATGAAGCGCGCCAGATCGGCGCCGGCCTGGGTGTAGCAGACGAGCGCGGTCGGCCGACGGCGGCGAATCTCGGTGACCACTTTTTCGAGATCGCCTTCGGCGCGCCGGGTGCAGTCGAGATAATTCTCGCGCTTGATCAAATGATCGAGGTTCGCCTTGGTCCGCGTGCGCCAGGGCGCGGGCTTGACCGGCGCTCCCCAATAGTGCAGCGCGCGATCGCCGAGCTGATAGCCGGCCCAACGGTAGCCGCGCAGCTTGATCGCCTGGCGCCAATATTCGGACTCGAGATCGTAGCCGAAGGTGAGCGGCACTCCGGAGCTGCCGCTCGTGCCCTTGCGCACCACCGGAAACGGCGGCGCCGTCGAGGCGCGCTCCTCGCCCGCAGCGCGCGCCTGCTCGCGCCGAAGGATCGGGATGCGCCAAAGATCATCGAGGCTGCGCACCCGCTCGGGCGCGACGCCCGCCTCGTCGAGCACGCGCCGATAGTAGGGCACGTGCCGGTGCGCGTGAGAAAGCAGCCGGCGCAGATCGGCGACCTGTTGCGCGCAGATCTCGTCGAGCGGCCGCAGCTGGGTCTTCTCCAGGTGCGCGAGCCGCGAGAGCGTCGGGCGGCGGCGGAGAAGCGTCTCGTAGCCGGGCTGGAGCACGCGCCGGAACAGCCGCGCGTAGAGATCGGCCTCAGCCACGCGCCACCGGCGGCGGGGCGAGCAGATGATCGCGATAGTCGTTGGGATCGCCGGAGTGACCGTCCATCGCCGCGCTCGCGACGTTGAACATCTCGCGCGCGGTCAGGTAGTGCAAGACCCACTGGCGGCCGTCGTTGTAGCGGGTGGTGAGCTCGCGATGAAGCGCGCGCCCGCCGTCGCCGAGCAGCGACGCCGCCTGCGCCTCGGGCGCGCCGTGGGTGTGGACCTTGACGAACACCCACTCCGGCCGCCCCTCGACGTGAATGTTCTGCGAGACCCAGGTGCGCACCCGCGCCGCCGACGGCGGATCGGCCGCGGTCACCGCCGCGCTCTCGATCCGAAAGGAGAGCCGCCCGGGCCGGCGCGCCAGCGCGAGCGGCCCTTCGATCATGAGGATGCGATCGCGCTTGCGCTCGCCGACCCGCGCCGCGGTCCCGCGCTCGTAGGCGCGCGCGCGGGAGAGCTCGCCGTCCGGCCAGTAGAGCCGGTTGACGATGTTCGGCTGGCACTCGTCGGGCGCCGAGGGAAAGGTAAAGTCGGCGTAGCAGCCGGTCTGAAACAGGAGCGGACTTTCACCGTCGACACCGCACCAGCGACGGTCGCGGCGCGCGTTGGCCAAACACCAGTTGCCGTGGATGAAGGCATAGCGCGGCCGCTCGCCTTCGCGCGCGAGGTGGCCGTGCTCTACGTACGAGGCGAGATAGCGGCCGAGATCGGCGCGCAGCTTCTCGGCGGTGTCGCCGTCGTGATGAAGATGAAGCTCGACCTCGCCGAACCCGCCGCGCGCCAGGCGACCGAGCCTTTCGAGATAGCTGGGCGCGTACTGCTCGCCGGGAAAAAAGAAGCTGTGCCGCGGTGGCCGCCCGTCGGCGTCGCGAAAATCGCCCGCGAGCTTCGGATAATTTTCTTCCCACGCGCGCACCCGCGCCTCGCCGACCGTCGCCGGCGCATCGCCCCAAAGCGGCTCGTAGTGATCGCAAAACGCGAACAAAAGATGGCGCGGCCCGTCGAGCTTGGGGCGCGGTCGGGTGGCGAGCCAGCGCGCGTAGCCGGGCAGCCAGGTGTGAAGGTTCTTGCGGGTCAGCCGCGCGAGCACGCTTCAGCCTAACATTTAACCGACGAGCAGCACGCCGAGCTGGCGATCTTTGGCGAGCTCGAGCCTGAGCTCGAGCAGCTCGTCCTCGCGGGTGCGGCCGGCGCGGCCCACCACCAGGACGCCGTCGACCATCTCGATCGCGGCCAGGTGCTCGCCGAGCCTTTGGAACCCGGTGAGATCGACCAGCACCTGCGCGAACAGCTCGGCGCCGTGCTGGATCACCCGCGCGAGCTGCGGCACGCCCGCTCCCGCCGCGCCCGCCCGAAGCGGCGTGAGCAGCGCCAAAGATCCGCGCAGCCAGCGGGTGGCGAACACCGACTCGTCGCCCGCGCCCGCCGCGCCTGCCGCCAGATCCGAGATCGCCGGCCCGCGCAGGTTGGCGTCGACGAACGCGACCGTCCCACCCGACACCTCGGCGAGCGCGAGCCCGAGCTGCACCGCGATCGCCGACACCCCGATGTCATTTGACGACGGCAAGAGCCCGATGATCTTCTTCCCGGCGTGGCGCAGCCGGCGCGCCACCCGGATGCACTCGTCGCGCACGTCGGGCCGCGCCTCCTGCATCACCCGAATTCCGAGCGCTTCGAGCCGGGCGTCCTCGTCGCTGCCGTGGGCCACCTGCCGAAGATAGCGCACTTGACAGTACGGCGCGCAGTCGCTGTGTTGATCTCGGCGCCGAAGGGGCGCTTCACCCATAGGGAGGGTACATGAAGAAGAAGCTACTGTTGGCGATGGGGCTCCTCGGCGCGCTCGCGTTTGCAACCGGCGAGGTCGCCGCGCAGGAAAAGACGACGGCCGCTCCGGCCACCGCGAGCCCGGCCAAGCCGGAGAAGCCGGCGAAGACCACGCCCGGCGCAGAGACGACCAAGACCTCGAAGGCCGCCAAGACGGCCAAGGGTGAGAAGGCGGCCACCGGCGAGAAGGCCACCGCGGCTGCGCCGGCGATGCCCAAGCCTGGTCCCGAGACCGCCGCGCTCAAGCCGTTCGTCGCCAATCTCAACTGGACCGGCACCGTCAAGGCCGGCGCCCACGGCCCCGACTCGCCGGAGATGGCCACCCGCGGCCATCAGCGCTGCCGCTTCATTCAGGGCAACTTCTGGGCGCAGTGCGAGCTTCAGGACACCGTCGGCAAAGGCAAGGCGGCGATGAAGTGGAAGGCCACCGAGCTCATCGGCTACGACCTCGGCTCGAAGGGCTACGTGAGCTACATCGTCGACGACATGGGCAACGCGATGGCGATGAAGGGCACGCTCGAAGGCCAGAAGCTGACCCTCGAAGGCGAGGGGATGATGAACGGCGAGCCGGTCAAAGAGCGCATCACCATGGACGCCACCGATCCGAAGGCGATCCACTTCACCGACGAGCGCTCGGTCAAAGGCGGCCCGATGACGGTCACCCAGGAAGCGGTGATGAAGCGTTAGCCTTGGCGCGCGGGCGGTCGTGATACGCTCGCGCCGATGCGATGCTACAACGCCGTCGCCGTCGTGGCGGCGGTCCTCTTCACCTCCGCGATCGCGCACGCCAAGCTGAGCCTCCAGTCGCATCTGACGCTCTCCGGCGGCTGGACCGACAACGTCCTCAACCTGCCTCAGGCCGAGTCCGATTTTCTCTTCGAGGTGGCTCCCGGGCTCCTGCTCACCGCCGGCTCGCCGCGCGCGGTGCAGAGCCTCGGCTACGACTTCACCGCCGATCTGTTCGTCACCCACAGCGAGGCCAACTCGTATACCCACCAGCTCACCTGGCGCGGCTTCTTTCTGCCGTCGAAGGTGACCCAGCTCTTTCTCTCGGTAGCGGCGCAGGAGGGGCGGCTCAACACCTTCAATTTGCAGAGCGGCTCGGCGCTCACGCCGGTCACCGTCATCCCCGCCGGCGGCGTCACCTTCTTCGGCCTGATCGCCGGCGAGGGCTTCGGCTGGGACATCACCTCGCACTGGCGCTTCGATCAGTCGCTCACCTTCAACGCGTTCGTGCCGCTCGATCCGCGCGACCAACCCAATTCACTCGAGGTCGATCAGCACCTCGCCGCGTCGCGCAGCTGGCGCCGCGACTCGCTCGGCCTCGACTACCGCCTCGACGTCACCGAGTTCACCGCGGTGCGCGGCGCGGTCATGCGCGCGGACGGCACCACCGATCCGAACGGCGTGCTCTCGGCCGAGTCGCAGATCATCATCAACTCGCCGGTGGTGAAGTGGCGCCACGACTTCGCGCACTTCTGGAATGTCGAGCTCGACGGCGGGTTCGTCGAAGCCAGCCTGGCGGGCGGCGCGCAGACGGTGTGGGAGCCGGCGGCGCTCGCGGCCGCGCGCTGGCTGCACCCGAACGGATCGGTCGAGCTCGAGTACAGCCACACCGTGCAGCCGAATCCGCTCATCGCCGAGACCTTCGGGATCGACGAGGTGGCGCTGCGCGGCTCGGTGCCGTTCGGCGTCAAGAGCCACGTCGGGCTCTCGACCTCGGTCGCCTATCAGTACGCCCGCGAGATCGATTTCTCGACGGGCGGGCAATTGTCGACCGCCCACGTGATCCTCGCCGACGCCACGCTCGGGTGGAATCCGATCGAGGCGGTGCAGCTGTTCGCGCGCTATCAATATTTCAATCAGATCGGCTTCGCCACCGACCCGGCGCCGCAGCCGTCGTTCTCGCGCAACCTGGTGATGATCGGCGTGAGCGGCAAATGGCCCGGCGACAGCGCGATCCGGGTGCCGTCGCGGGCGGCGCTCCGGGTCGATCGCGCCGACGAGGTCGGCATCCCCTCACCCCACTCGGCGCCGCCGGCGCCGGCAAAATACTGACCCATAAGGAGGCTCCATGCGTCTTTTGCTCATCGCCCTCGCCTGCTCGTTCGCGCTCGCCTGCGTGCCCAAGCGCGATCTCACCGTCCAACAGATCCCGAAGCTGACCAAGCTCGAAGACGTGATGGACGTGCAGTCGACCGTCATGGATCCGCAGTTCAAAAAGATCGGCGCGGCCAGCTACAGCGACGCCGACTTCGCCGCGTTCGCCGACGCGGGCGCGCGGCTCCAGGCCTCGGCAATCAAGATCAAGGACTTCTCCAAGGGCGCCGGCTTCGACGCGCTGGCGATGCAGCTCCACGATCAAGCCAAGCAGCTCGCCGACGCTGCGGGCGCGAAGAACGCCGTCGCCGCTTCGCAGGCGCTCGCCTCGATGAAGTCGACCTGCAAGCAGTGCCACTCCAAGTTCCGCTAGCAGCAAACTGGCCCCTGCGCTGCATCTCCCTTTGCCAAACTGCCAGGGAGCCAGATCATGAAACGAGCCATTGGGCTATTCGCCGTCGCGAGCCTGTTCGCGATCGGTTGCGCGCACACGCCCATTCATCCCGGCGCGCGGGCCGATCTGCGACAAGCAGCAC
>JANWLJ010000106.1 GCA_025450955.1 Polyangium sp. (in: bacteria)
ACTCCGCGCCCATGTTCCCCGGCTTTCAGCTCGCCGACTTCGAGGCCTACGCCCCGAAGAAGTGGAAGTCGAACGTCTTCAACCGCGAGCGGCTCGAGGTGAAGCAGAAGCTGGTCGCGCTCGGCCGCGAGCTGCAGGGCGCGCTCGTCGGTGCCGACGGCTCGCCGCTCGCCGCCGAGGCTTCGGTCGAGCATCCGGCGCTGTGGAACCACAAGCAGGTCGAGGCGCAGCATCTCTTTTTTTCGCGCAACGAAGGCGCGCGCAAAGAGCTCGACCGGATCATCGATCGCCAAAAGTCTCTGGCGTCGATGATCGACGATCCGACCCCGCTCCGAAATCACGTGCTCCTCGCCATCACCCTCGCCGAGCGCGAGCTCGACCTGTCGCTCAAGCTCCATCCCGACGCGCGGGTCGATCGGCAGAACCTCGAGCGCAAGTGTGAGGATCACTTCGAGCGCGAAAAGCTCCTGCACCTTCTGCGTGGGCTCGGCGCCGGCTATCGCATTGGCGTGGCGCCCTCGTCGACGCCGGTCGGTGAGCTCGACGACGCGCGACTGCGGGAGATCGTCTCCGCCCTGGCGCAGCCGGCGCCGCTCGCCCTGCCGGGCACGCCGCCGCGGCTTCTCTACGTCGGCCGCGCGCTCGCTCGCGAAGAGGCGATCGCCGCCGGGGCCGAGATCGTCGAGCAGGTGCGCGGCGCGCTCACTTCGCTCCTCGAGCTCTATCGCTTCATCGCCTGGTCGCGCGACAACGACTTTGTCTCGATGCGCGAGGCGCTGCAGAAGGAGAAGCAGGCGCAGCGTCAAAAAGGATTGGTGCGAAACGACACGGTGCGGATCGTGCGCGGGATGTTCGCCGGCAAGTCGGGGGTGGTGCAGGAGATCGACGCCCGCGGCGGCCTCAAGGTGCTGGTCGGCAAGGTCGCGGTGAAGGTCGACGTCGAGGACGTCGCCAAGAGCTGAAGCCCGTCCGATCGCGCCGGGCTCGTCGGAGCGGCGCGGTTTAGCGGTGGCTCTTGAGCGCGCGCAGCCGGGCGGCGAGCGCCTTGGCCTCCGCTTCGCCCGCGCGATCGCGATGGTGCTTGGCGGTCGACATCCTCTTTCCGACCGCGCGACCGAGCGCAGCCTCGAGCCTCTTCACGTCGCGTCCGGAGGCGCCGGCCGCCTGAGCGCGGGTGAGCGCGTCGATGGCTTTCGCCAGGTCGTCCTTGGCCGCCAGGTGCTCCGCCTCGGTGAGGAGCTGCGCGGCCGTGGCCGCGGGCGCCACCACCGGGGCGACCGGCGCAGGCGCGACCGGACGCGCGGGCGGCGGCGTCACCGGCTGGGCGGCGACCGCGGGCTTGGCGACCGGCGCCGGCGCTGGGACCGGCGGCTTCTTCAACACGAAATAGAGGACGACCGCGAGCACCACCGTCGCCACCACGCCGCCCGCGACCAGGAACCACTTTCGCGACGAGTCGATCTCGGCGAGCATCTCGCTCTCGTCCATGCGGTCGGCGCCGAGCCCCGCTCCGCCGATCACCGCCATCCGCTGGGTGGCGCCGGTCTTGAGCGACAGGCGCGCCCGGTCCGCGGCGGAGACATCGACGCCGTCGACGTCCACCGCGCCCTGCTTGCCGGTGGTGCCGGTCGGCGCCAGCACATCACCGCCTGCGCGCGCGGCGGCGGCCGCCTCCATCTTGGCGCGCTCCTCCTCGATCTCGCCGACCTTGAACCAGGCGGTGTCGCGAAAGCCGCCCTGGGCCGGCTGCGCCTGCGCGGCGACCTTCGCTTGCGCCTGCGCCACCGCGGCGTGCACTTCCGGAGAGGCGCTCACCGGCACGTTACGCGGCTGGGGCGGCACATTGCGCGGCGCCTCGGCCATCACCGTGCGCGCATCGGGCGGAGCGCTCGTCGGGGCGGCCGGGATCATCATCGGCGGCGCCGCGGGCGGCGCGGCACCAGGGCCACCTGGAGCCGCTTCGGGCCGCCCGGTCGGCGACGGGATCCCCATCACCGTCGCCGCCATCGCCGGACGACCCGCGGCCACCGGCGCGCTCGGCGCCGTGGCGACCGGCAAGCTCGGCGTCGTCGCCGGCGGCGGGCTCGCCATCGCGGGCATGTTCGGCGTGGTGATCGCCGGCATGTTCGGGACGGTGATCGCCGGCGGCTTGGCGCTGCGCGCCGCATCGACCTCACTCAAAAACTGACGCAGGGTCAAATGGCGCCGGCCGCCGCTCTTTTCGAGCGACTTCAAGATCACCCGATCGAGCTCCGGGGACAGCCCCGGCCGCTTGTGCGACGGCGGCGTCGGCGTCGCGTTCACCTGCTGCGCGAGCAGCGCCGGCGTGTCGCCTGCAAACGGCGGCGCCCCGGTGAGCGCGTGATAAAAGATCGATCCCAAGCTGTAGATGTTCGAGCGCTGATCGACCGGCCGCCCCTCGACCTGCTCCGGCGAGAGGTACGCCGGCGCGCCGAACACCTTGTCCGAGACCGGCTCGGCCAGCCCGAACTCGCCGACCTTCACCTGGTCGCCGGGGCCGATGAGGAGGTTGCGCGGCGCGACGTCGCGATGAATCACGCCGACCTTCTGCGCCTCGGTGAGCGCCTCGCCGGCTTGCAGCACGATCGCCGCGGCGCGCTCGAGCGGCAGCGGGCCCTCGCGTCCGATGAGCTCGTCGAGCGCGATCCCGACCGGCGGCTCGGTGGCGACATTGAGCCGCCCGTCGCTGGTGCGCCCCGGATCGACCACGCGCACGATCCGCTCCGAGCTCACCTTGGCGAGCTGTTTGAGCTCGCGCAGCGCGCGATCGGCCATGCTGGCGTTCGGCAGCACCGACGGCGCCACCACTTTGATCGCGACCTGCGCGCCGCCCTGAGCGGTGTCGCGCGCGTCGAAGAGCGTGCCGGTCGGCGTCTCGATTCCGGCGCCGGAGACCAGAAATCGTCCGGCGATCGCGTTCGCCTGGCTCTGCGATGCCAGGACGGTGGCGGCCTCGGGCGCGGCAGCGACTACCGGCGCTGAAGCGACTGGGGGCGCGACCGGCGGCGGCGCGGAAGGCGGCGGCATGGCGACGGGCGCGGCCGCGGGCGGCGGCAATCGCGTGGCGTCCATCGGGCAGAAATTGGCGTCGTCGGGGTACTGATTACCGCACGCGGGACAGAGTCGCATCCGCAACTCTCCTCTCAGAACCGCCCGACTATATCGTCGTATCTATGCCACAGCAAAAGAAATTGGCGGCAGACGCGGGAGCGGGAGGAGAGCTTGGGAGGGAAGCTAGCGAGCGGCTTTGGCGGAAGTCTTGGCGGCGGCGGGCGCCGGTTTGCCCGGCTCACCGAGGGAGGCGAACAGCTCATCGTAGCTCGGCGTCGAGTGCTTCGCCTCTGCGTTCTTGCGCTTGCGCCCGGCGTTCGACTTGTTGCGGGTGCGCTTGTGCCAGGTCGCCATCGTGTTCGACGCCATCAGACTTCTCCTCGAAAGACGGCTTCTTTAGCCTGAAGCCCGCGCACTGTCAAGTACGCGCCCGGCTACATCCGTGAGACGGAGAACACCCCGCTCAGCCGCTGCAGCGCGCGCATCACCGTCTTGAGCTGCTCGAGGTCGGCGACGTTGAACGAGAAGGTGTTGACCGCCCGGTTGTCGTCGAGCGAGCGGCAGTTGGCCTGCGAGATGTTGACCCCGAGCTGATTGAACGACTGCGAGATCGACGCGAGCAGCCCGGGCTTGTCGGCGCACACCACCTGAATCGAAACCGGCCGCGGGGTCTTGAGCTTGCCGTCCCACTCGACGTCGACGCGCCGGTCGGGATCCTGGTCGACCGCCTTCTGACAGCCGAGCGTGTGCACGGTGACGCCGCGCCCGCGGGTGATGAACCCGACGATCGGATCGCCCACCACCGGCGAGCAGCACTTGGCGAACCGCACCAGCACGTCGTTCTCGCCCGCCACCTTGATCCCGGCGGTCTGCCGGCCGGTGACCCGCCGAATCAGGTTCGAGGCCAGCTGGGTGATCGCGTTCTGCGGCTCGGCCGCCTCCGCCACCACCTCTTTGCGCTTGTCCTCGGGGACCACCGCCTCGACCACGTCGGCGGGCAGCACCTTGCCGTAGCCGACCGCGATCAAGAGATCGTCGCCCGACGAGAGCCGGAGCGTGACCGCCGCCTTGTCGAGGTCGCCCGCCTTCTGCACCTTGGCGAACCCGTAGCCGTATTTTCGCAGCTCGCGCTCGAGGAGCTCGCGGCCGAGCTGCTTCGACTTGTCGCGCTCGGCCTGGCGCAGATAATTTCGGATCTTCGCCTTCGCCGACGAGGTGACGACGTACTTGAGCCAGTCCTTGTTCGGCTTCTGATTCGGAGTGGTGATGATCTCGACGGTGTCGCCGTTTCTCAGCGTGTAGCGAAGCGGCACGATCAGGCCGTTCACCCGCGCGCCCGAGCAGTGGTGCCCGACCTCGGTGTGAATCGAGTAGGCGAGATCGATCGGGTTCGCCCCTTTGGGCAGCGCCTTGACGTCGCCCTTCGGGGTAAAGACATAAACCTCGTCGGCGAACAGATCGATCTTCACCGTCTCGATGAACTCGGTCGGATCTTTCAGATCGCGCTGCCACTCCATGAGCTGGCGCAGCCAGGCGAACCGCTTGCGATCTTTTTCGTCCTTGGAGTCGGGCCCCTCGAACGGCCGGCCCTCTTTGTAGCGCCAGTGCGCGGCGATGCCCTCCTCGGCAACGCGGTGCATGTCGGCGGTGCGGATCTGCACCTCCATCCGCTCGGCGCGCGGCCCGATCACCGAGGTGTGCAGCGACTGGTACATGTTCGGCTTGGGCAGCGCGATGAAGTCTTTGAAGCGCCCCGGGATCGGCGTCCACTTCGAGTGCACCACCCCGAGCGTCTCGTAACAGGCGCGCACGTCGCTCACGATCACCCGGAAGGCGACGATGTCGAAGAGCTGCTCGAGCTCGCGCCCGGTGCGCAGAATCTTCTGATGAATCGACCACAGATGTTTGGGCCGGCCGTAGACGTGACACTCGACGCCCGCCTCGGAGAGCTCACGCTTGAGCGTCGCCGCGACATCATCGATATATTTCTGCCGCTCCTTATGATAATTCGAAACCTTTTCGACCAGCGCGTTATATTCGTTTGGATATAGATACTTGAACGATAGATCTTCAAGCTCTACTTTAATCCACTGAATCCCCAGCCGATTGGCCAGCGGCGCGTAGATTTCCATGGTTTCACGCGCGATCCGCTCCTGCTTCTCGGGCGGCATCGCGTCGAGCGTGCGCATGTTGTCGACGCGATCGGCGAGCTTGATCAAGATGACGCGGATGTCGCGCGCCATCGCGAGCAGCATCTTGCGAAAATTCTCGGCCTGCCGCTCCTCCTTGGTGTTCCAGGGGATCTTGCCGAGCTTGGTCACGCCCTCGACGAGAAACGAGATCTCCGGCCCGAACAGCTTGGTGATCTCCTCGGTGGTCGCCGAGGTGTCTTCGACGCAGTCGTGCAGGAGCCCGGCGCAGATCGACGCCACATCGAGCTTGAGCTCGGCGATGGTGGCGGCGACCCCGAGCGGATGGACGACATAGGGATCTCCGGACCGCCGGAGCTGCCCGTCGTGGGCCTTGGCGGCGAAGTCGTACGTCCGCTTGATGAGGTCGAGATCGGCGGTCGGGTGATATCCCTCGACCCGGGTCAAGAGGTCCTGAAAGCGTAGCTGCATCACCGACTGTACAAGCTAACCCATGCGGGCGGGCACATCAACCTTTCGGCCCGTCGCCATCTTTCGAGGGCAGCGCCGCCTGGGCCTGGCTCTCCGCCTCTTTGACCAGCCGCTCGGCCACCGGGCCCATCCGGTCGAGCGCGCACTGCGCCGCCAGGTAGATCGCGCGCAGCCGCTCGTAGGCGCGCGGCAGATCGTCATTGACGATCAAATATTGATAAAGCCCATATTGCTTGAGCTCTTCATGCGCTTTTTTCAGCCGCCGTTCAATCGCCTCGGGCGCGTCGGTGGCGCGCTTGCGCAGCCGCGCCTCGAGCTCGGTCAGCGACGGGGGCAGCACGAACACCAGGATCGCCTCTTTTTCGAACTTGGCCTTGATCTGGCGCCCGCCCTGATAATCGATATCGAATAGGACGTGTCTTCCACCCTCGAGCGCCTGCTTGACCGCCTCGGCGGTGGTGCCATAGCGATGCTGGTGCACCTCGGCCCACTCGGCGAACTCGCCCTCCTCGATCATGCGGCTGAAGGTGGGCTCGTCGATGAAGTGGTAATCGATGCCCTCCTCCTCTCCCCGGCGCATCGGCCGGGTGGTGTAGGAGACCGAAAACACGATATCGGAGAACTCTTCGATGAGCCGCCGGCAGAGCGTGGTCTTGCCCGCCCCCGACGGGGAGGAGACGACGATGAGCAGGCCGCGCGGTTTGAGCTCCTCACTGGTCATGACGTCTCTTCGAGCCCTCCTCGATCGTGCTCGAGCCGCTCGGCGATGGTCTCGGCCGACAGCGCCGAGAGGATCACGTGGTCGGTGTCGGTGACCAGGATCGATCGGGTGCGCCGTCCCTGGGTGGCGTCGATGAGCTTGCCCTGGGTGCGCGCGTCGTCCTTGAGCCGCTTCATCGGCGCCGAGTCGGGCGTGACGACCGCCACCACCCTCGGCGCCGCCACCACGTTGCAGTAACAGATATTGATGAGCTGCATTATTCGACGTTCTGAATCTGCTCGCGCAATTTCTCGAGCTCGGCCTTGGCGTCCACCACCCGCGCCGCGCACTGCGCCGACGGCGACTTGGACCCGAGCGTATTGATCTCGCGGTTGAGCTCCTGGGTGAGAAAATCGAGCCTTCGCCCCTGCGGCCCGCTCTGGTCGAGGAGGCGGCCGAGCTCGGCCAGGTGGGCGCCGAGTCGGGTCAGCTCCTCGGAGACGTCGAGCTTATCGGCCATGATCGCCACCTCCTGCGCGATCCGCTGCTCGTCGACGCCCGAGGCGCGCGCGCGCTCGAGCCGCTCGGTGAGCCGGGCGCGATACTGCTCGGGCGCCGACGCGGTGAGCGTGCGCAGATCGGAGGCGATCCGCTCGACCGAGGCCAGCCGCTCTTTCAGATCGGCCGCGATCGCCGCGCCTTCGCGGGCGCGCGACTCGACGAGCCCGTCGAGCGCCTGGCTGAGCCCCGGCTCGAGCGCCTTCCACAAAAGCTCCGAATCGGGCAGCGCCTCACCGGCGGCCAGCACTCCCGGCTGGGTCGCCACCAGCTCGAGCGGGATCGGCGCGACGACGCCGAGCGCCTGACGGAGCTGCTCGAGCGCCTCGACGTAGCCGCGCGCGAGCGCGAGATCGACCCGCACCTTTAGCGCCAGGGCGGCCGCGCCTCCCTCGTCGCGCACGCTCACCGTCACCACGCCGCGATCGATCTTGGTGCGCAAAAGCTGGGTGATCTGCTGCTCGATCGCCGGATCGCCCCATGGCAGCCGGAGCTTCACCTCGAGGAACCGGTGGTTCAAGCTGCGCAGCTCGACGTGAAGCCGGCGCCCGGCGACCTCGCAGGTGCCGCGGCCATAGCCTGTCATGCTGCGCATGTTCGATCGAGACTACTGGCTCTTTCGATACCAGGCAACCGTGCGCTCGATCCCTTCGGCGAACGAGACCCGGCCGGTGTAGCCGAGCAGCCGCTGGGCTTTGCCGATGTCGGCGAGCGAGTGCTTGATGTCGCCCGCGCGCGGCGGATCGTGACGCGGCGGGATCGCGCGGCCGACGATTCGTCCGATGACGTCGACCACCTGCAAAAGATTGGTCGCCTCGCCGCAGGCGATGTTGATCACCTCGCCGGGCGCGCTCTTGGCGGTGCACGCGAGCAGGTTGGCCTCGACGGCGTTGTCGATGTGGCAGAAGTCGCGCGACTGCGTCCCGTCGCCGTAGATGGTCGCCGGCCGTCCGGTGAGCGCGGCGGTGACGAAGTTCGGGATCACCGCCGCGTACTGCGACTTGGGATCCTGACGCGGCCCGAACACGTTGAAGTAGCGCAGCGCCACCGTCTCGAGACCGTAGGCGGTGTAGAAGACCCTCAGGTAGCGCTCGCAGGCGAGCTTTTGCACCGCGTAGGGCGAGAGCGGATCGGGGATCATGTCCTCGACCTTCGCCTGGCCCGGCGCCTTTTCGCCGTACGCCGACGAGGAGGCGGCGAACACTACCCGCTTGACCTTGGCCTTGACCGCCGCCGACAGGAGCAGCACCGTGCCGTGGACGTTGACCAGGTTCGTCCCCGCCGGATCTTCGATCGAGCGCGGCACCGACGGGATCGCCGCCTGGTGCAGCACGTAGTCGACGCCCGCGACCGCGCGCGCGCAGACCTCGGGATCGGTGATCGAGCCCTCGATGAGCTCGGCGCGCTTCGAGGCGACGAGCTCGGCGATGTTCTCCCGCCGCCCGGTCGCGAAGTCGTCGAGGATGCGCACCTGCTCGCCGCGCTCCGAGAGCGCGTGCGCGAGGTTGGAGCCGATGAACCCGGCGCCGCCGGTGACCAGATAGGAAGCCATGTGGTTGTTCTAGTCTCCGCCTCGGCGGGGTGTCAATCCGGGGCACGTGAACTTTCCATTACGGTGGGCGCGAACCAGCGGTCACAACCCGCCTTGGCCCGGCCCGAAAGCCGCGTCTTCCCTATAGATGGGCGAGGTCGCTCGTGGCATGATTCCTGAGTAAGAGGGCACCGAGTCTGGAGGAGCCCGATGACCGATTCGAGGCTGGCAGGTGGCGTAGTCGCGGTGATGCTGGCGTTGGGAACGGCGGCGCAGGCGCAACAGCCGCTCGATCCGTACGGGGTCACCGTGGCGGCGCCTGTCGACGCGCCCGCGCCGCAGCCGCTCAATCCGTACCCGAACGGCTACGGCTACTATCCGCCGCCGCCCGCCTACGGCTATCAGGCGCCGAGCGCCGGCCCCGGATATCAGACTCCGACTCCGGCGTATCAGCAAGGCTACTACCTGTATCCGACCGAGCCTTCGGCGCCGGTCTACGCGCCGCCGCCCTGCTGCTGTCGTCCGTGCGAGCTGGCGCCGCCGGTGTTCAAGCTGCAGACGAGCCGTCCGCGCAAGCTCGAGCACATCCGCCGCGTCTCGCTCGGCGTCCACGGCACCGTCTTCGGGATCAACCAGACCATCGGCACCCACGACATGGTGCTCGGCGGCGCCGGGCTTCAGCTTCGGATCCGCTCGCAGGGGCGCTTTGGGCTCGAATTGAGTCAGAGCTTCCTGCACGCGAGCTACGGCGACTTCCAGCGCACCAGCTTGCCGTTCGCCTTCTCGCTCATGTTCTACGTCTTCCCCAACCGCGACGCGCGCCACTTCAACATCTACGCGCTGGCGGGCGTGGGCTTGATGTACGACGCCATCAACCTGCGCGACGAGAACAGCGCGCTGGTCGAGCAGGACTTCGTCGAGTGGACCGCGCACGTCGGCGTGGGCGCCGAGCTGCGCTTCAAGTGGTTCGCGATCGAAGCCGACGCGCGGCTGGTCGGCATGCTGCGCGACGACCTCTCCACCCCCGCCAGCTACTATAGCGGCGTCTCGGGCGGCCCCATCCCCTCGTCGAGCTACGGCGGCATGGGCAATCTGTACGTGTCTTTTTGGTTCTGACCGACTCCGTCCCGAATCAGCGCTGGGCGAGGAGCTGCTTTTTGCGGGCTTCGGCGGCGAAGCGGCGGATCAGGCGGTCGAGGGCGGGATAGCGGACCGCCACCGACG
>JANWLJ010000107.1 GCA_025450955.1 Polyangium sp. (in: bacteria)
CACGCCGGCGGGATCGAGCGCGGCCTTGGCGGCTTTGAGCGCGAGCGCGAACGGCTCGGGCCGCTGTCGATCGTACCAGGGGCGATGGATGCGGCCGACCGCGTGGTGATGGGTGATGGTCGCGCCGCTCGCGGACAGCGCGTCGGAGGCGGCGCGCTTGATCTCGGCCCACTGCTCGAGCTCGCCGCCCTTTTTCGCGGCGCCGATAAAGGTGTAATAGGGCGCGGGCCCGTCGGGATAGACGTGGGTGAAGCGGCAAGAGACGATCCCGCCGCCGCACACCCGACGGAGCGCGGCCGAGGTGGCGTCGGTGACCGCGGCGTTCAGCGCGGCGAATTTGTCCCAGGTGCAGGCGGTCTCGAAGGTGTCGCAGAGCACCCCGAGGCTGACCAGCGCGCTCTGCAGATAGGGCGCGTCGAAAAAGGCGGCGCGCCAGGCGTCGCCGGCTTGCGATTCGCTCGCGCGCGGCGATTCAGCGTCAGAAAAGCGCGGGCCTTTGGGACAGTCGCCGCCGCACTCGGCCGCGAGCGCGAGCGCGCGGGACATCCACGGCGAAAGCTCGTGATCCGCCGATTCGAACGCGAGCAAGAGCACGCTCGAGCCGTCGCCCGCGACCCGATGAAGGAGCGCCTCGGTGGGATCGAGCAGCCGGCAGTTCGACGGATACAGCCCCGCTTGCGCGATCGCCCGCGTCGCTTCCACCCCGCCTCCGAACGAAGGAAAATGGACGCTCGCCTGCGCGCGAAAGCGCGGCCGCGGCTGCACCCGCACCCACGCCTCGGTGATGACGCCGAAGATCCCTTCGGAGCCGAGCGCCAACCGATCGGGGCTCGGCCCGGCGCCCGAGCCCGGCACGCGCAGCGACTGCCACACGCCGCGCGGGGTCACGATCCGCACCGACTCGACCAGATCGTCGATGTGCGTGTAGAGGGTCGCGAAGTGGCCGCCGGCGCGGGTCGCGATCCAGCCGCCCAGGGTCGAGTGCTCGAACGACTGGGGAAAGTGGCGCAGCGAAAAACCGCGCGGCTCGAGCTGCGCCTCGAGCGCGGGCCCGAGCGCGCCGGCCTGGATGCGCGCCGCGCGCGAGACCGGATCGACCTCGAGCACCCGATCGAACGCGCCGAGATCGATCGACACCGCGCCGGAAAAACCGGGCGGCAGCGCGGCCTCGACGCCGCCGACCACGCTGGTCCCGCCGCCAAACGGAATCGCCGCCCATTTGTTTTTCGCGCAGGCGGCGAGCAGCTCGTCGAGCTCCGCCTCGTTTCGCGGGCGGGCCACGAAGTCGGGCGCGCTCGCGTAGTCGCCGCGAAACCCGCGCACCAGATCGCGATAGCCCTTGCCGTAGCAGTGCCGCGCCCGCTCGAGGATCGCGCTCGTCGAGAACGCGGCCAGCTCGGCGGTCGGCAGCGCGCGCGGCGAGGGCAGCGCCAGCGACTCCGGCGACACCGGCTCGCGCACCTCGAGCTCGCGCGCGCCGAGGAGAGCGCCCACCTGCTGGGCGAGCGAGCGGCGTGCCGCGCGATCGGGAAAACGATCGGCAAAGCCCCAGCCCCACAGGCTCCGCGCGCGGCCATCGACGGTCATTGGCCGATGGTAACGCGCTGACACGCACCTTGCATGTTCAGCGAATAGACCGCTCGATGGAGAGACCATGAACCGATTGCTCCTGGTGTCGATCGCGACCTTGACCGCGGCCGCGTGCGCGCCGAGCTACGTCTATCTGCCCGAGGAGAACGCGACCGCGACGGTGGCCGGCCGCGCCGCCGCCCGTTACGCGATTCCGCCCGAAGCGCCGCAAGGCGACGTGCGCGTCGCCTCGTTCGGAGTGGCGAAGGTGACGCCGCAGGGCTCGAGCGAGTCGTACAACGCGCTGCACGTGCGGATGGTGGTCTCGAACGAGAGCAAGACCCCGTGGAAGCTCGACACCCGCGACCAGCTCATCTCGATCGCCAACGAGGGCGAGAGCCGCCCGATCTACGCCAGCGCCGATCGCGACGGGCTGCCGGTGATCGAGATCGCGCCGCAAGACAAGCGCACGGTCGATCTCTTTTATCCATTACCCGCCGATATGCAGAGCGCCAAACGCATTCCCGATTTCGACGTGATCTGGAAGGTCGACACCGGCACCCGTCCGATCGCCGAGCGCACTCCGTTTCAGCGTCTCGAGGTCGAGCCCCAGCTCGCCGCCGCCGGCAGCTACTCCTACGATTATAGTTGGGGCCCGTATATCTGGTACGACCCGTTCTATCCGACCCTCACCTTCGTTCACCCGTATATTCCGCCGCGCATCTACACCATCCGCCCGGTCCACATCGGCCGCCCGGTCTGGCGCCACTGAGCGGCGAAGCTATTCGTCTTCGAGAATTTTCGCGACGGCGGCGATCAGCTGAGTCCGAGAGCGCACGTCGGTAAGCGCAAAGATGTCGTTCAGGTAGTGCTTCACCGTCACCACTGAAAGACCGAGGTCGGTCGCGATCTCCTGATTCGACCGCCCCAATCGAAGCCGAGAGACGATCTCCACCTGACGGAAGCTCAGCCCGAGCCGCTGCTTGAGCCGCTCCTGGAGGTCTCGGCTCCGAATGCGCGCCGCAGCCACGATGATCAGCACCGTCTGTTCCACCATCGGCTTCGCCCGCAAAAAGCAACGGCCGCCGTTCGGCAGCTCGACCTCCTGGGCTTGGGGAAACTCTCCCGTCGCCGCGGGGCTCGCCAGGCTGGCGGTCACCGCCTTCTTGAAGAAGGACGGCAGCGCTCCTCCGACGCTGAATTCGGGAATCAAGCTTCTCGCGATCGGGTTGGCGAGGATCACCGATTTGAGAGGGCGTGTGGAGACCACGACCCCGGTGTCGAGGTGCTCCACGATCCATCGTTCCACGTCGCTGTCGATCGGCATCGGCACCGTTTGTACGTCCAGCACGTCGGATCCCAAAGTGGTCGATCCGCCACAACACAAACCGGCTCTCAAGTAATTGCGAAGCGCAGGCGAGGTGGAAAGTTCCAATGACTTTTAGGATCCAAGGATCGTTCCCAACCTTACACGCTTTTGGTTTGATGGTGGAGGTCGATCTCTCTTCAATCCTGTCCCACAAGGAGGATGCCGATGCATGATCGCCGCCTACTCTGGGTTTTCGGTGGGTTCGTTGGTGCTCTCCTGTTGCTGTGCGGACCGAGCGGCCACGCCATGATTGCCATCGGCGACGACGGTGGCGGCGGCGGCTACACCTCCTGCACTCCCGATGTCGACGGCAACATTCAGTGCTGCGCGCCCAGTGATCCTGGCTATCCCGACAGCTGCAGTGACATCCAGACCAACCAGGAAGATGACAACACCAACCAGTGCGTTGGCGAGTGCGGAAGCGGCTGCTCGTTCATCAATTGCGGTGCTGGTGCCGCCTGCGCAGCGCACGACAGCTGCACCACTCAATACGGCCTTTACGCCTGGCAATGCGATGCGATCTTTCCGGCCGCCGCGGTCCAGTTGATCGCTTGCCAGGCGGAACGGGCCATCACCAATGTGGTGGGTTTCGTCAAACATATGGTTACGGGCGTCGTCAAGTCGGTCGCGCATTTCTTCTCCCATATCTTCAACTGATCACGCTCCGTGTACGCTCACTCCCACACGCCGCGTCGGGTGCCGTGGCGTCTCCTCATCCTCGCAATCGGGCTGATCGCGGTCTACTTGCTTTGGCCGCGCGAGCGTGCTCACCCGATCTCGACGGCCGAGCACCCCGCCTCGGCGCAGGCCGAAGATAGTCCAGCCGCGCCAATCGTTCCGGGCAGAGCTCATCCCACCATGACCCGGCTGCCGCCGGTGCGGCTGGGTTTGCGCGGTCGGGTCATCGACCCTCAGCGTCGGACCATTGCCAATGCGCAGGTGGTTTTGGTGAGCGCTCCAGCGGCTGCGGGCACGCTTTCCATGGACAAGCGCACGGCCACCACCGATGGGGACGGCGAGTTCACGTTCGATCATCAAGTGGCCGGGCGCTACATGCTGGAAGCCGAGGCGGGCGACAGTGTCTCTCCAACCGTGCCGTTCCTGCTCGCCAACGAGGCCGATTATGTAACCCTCATCGTGTTTCCGGCGGCGACGATCACTGTCACCGTGGTCTCCGCTCTCGACGGGAAGCCGATCTCGGGGGCGTTGGTACGTGTCGCCATCGGAAATCACGATTTTGGCGGCAACGACGCATATCGCGAGACACACACAGGTCCCGACGGCACCGCGCGCCTGCATGGGCTGGCCGGAACCGCGAATCATCCCGTCTACGCCGAGGCCGACGGCTATCTCGGCGCGATGGTCAATGTGATGGCCGGCCGCAATCCGGAGCGTGATAAGTGGACCGCCAAGGTGGTCCTCCATCCTGGTCCGGCGCGAATTCATGGACGGGTGCTCGATCCGAATCATCTGCCAGTGGCGAATGCCAAGGTGGGTTGGGGGATTTACAAAGACTTGGGAGAGTTGAACGGCCTGATTGATCCCATGCCGAGCCCTTCGGTCGAGGGGGCTCGCTTCACCGACGAGAACGGCGAGTTCACTCTGCCGGCACAACCGGGAATTGGTTGTGTGGTGGCGATTCACTCCGGTTATCGGATTGGTACCAAGTGCAATATCCACGCGCAGGCGCGAAGAGACGTAAATGGAATTGAAATCGTGCTCGACGGCGGCTCATCCTTCTCGGGACGGGTGGTGGATACAAACGGCGCGCCGGTCGCCAACGCGTCGGTGCTCTTGACCACCTCGGGCTGGAACCATATGCCGATGTTCAGCCACGGGTACCGCTTTCAAACGATTTCGGCCCTCGATGGATCGTTCGCCTTCAGCGGAGTCGACCCGATGCCGCTCGTCGTCTACGCGTACACCGATGCGGCGTCGAGCCGATTGGTGCCGGTCGATCTCTCGACCTCGAACCCGAGCAACGTGCGCGTGATGCTGGAGTACGATGGGCAGATTACCGGCAGCGTCGTCGAGGAGGATGGCCGCACCCCCGTGCCGTCGGTCGAGGTGCAGTTCTTCGCGGCCCCTGCTTTCAAGCTCGACAAGGCAAACCAGCCCGTCATTCCCGATACCTTCAGTATGACGCGATCGATCGGCGCAGTTCTCACCGACGAAAACGGCCATTTTTCGATCACCAGCCTGCCGCCCAGCGAATACACGGTGCACGCGACGCGCTCAGGCGCGGCGCCGGTCCCGCCGTCCTATAGCACCGTGTGGAAGTATCACGTCAAGCTCGGCGACTCGCTCAGCTTCATCATGCCTGGTCAAGGTTCGGTGAGCGGGCGCGTCGTCTACGACGATGGCACCCCGGTGAGGGCTTTCGGCGTGAGCTTTGCCGCGTATCAGAAGCGCTATACCTCCGATTCGTTCGCGCCCGCGCACCAGGTCCTCAGCGCCGACGGCAGCTTTCGCATCGCCGGCCTGCCGGCGCGCCACTACGGAGTCGAAATCCACGGTGCGAACGTGTTGCCGTTCCGCGTCTCCGACGTCGAGGTGCAACCGAACGACAACGTCGATCTCGGAACCTTGCACGTTCAACACGCCGTCACCTGCTCGGGCGTGGTGGTCACTTCGGGCGGACACACGCCGGTGCCGAACGCGCAGGTGCTCGTCAGCACCGGACTCGTGGAGGAGCTGCCGCGAAAGATCCAGGCGGATACCAACGGACACTTCGAGATTCCCGGCCTGCCTTCCGATCAATCGTTTCGCTTGCGCGCCGAGGCGGACGTGCGCAGCTCGGGCTGGGTCACCGTCGCCGCCGGCGACAACAACATCGAGCTCGCGGTCAGCGATGTTCCGACCGGAGCGGTGAGCGGCGTGGTGGTCGACTCCGTCCATCCGGCGCAGCCGCGGCTGGTCGTCCTGACGCTCGTCGAGCCCGGGGTGCCGGGAGTAAGCTTGCGCATAGAAGCGAGTGCGACCGCCGGAGCGGGAGGGCTCTTTCACATGGATGATGTGCGCGTGGGGAATTATACGATTTGGGTACGGGGCACCGGCACCGAGCTGGCTTGGGTCAAAAACGCGAATCCGGTCTCCGTCACGCCGCAAGGCACCACCACGGTGATGGTCAACGCCGGCGGCGCGCAGTGAAATCGGCGCTGTCGATCCTGGCGCTGGCGACGAGGCTGACCGGCTGCCACCAGGCGCCGCCAACGAGCAAGAGCGAGCCCGCCAAGGCGGTGAGCCCCGAACGCGATCCGAAGCTCCTCGCGTTCTGCATCGACAATCTGCGTCGGGAGCACGCCTGCTTCGACGACGATACCTTCTGGGAAGTGTTCGCGACGCTTCAGCTCAACGCGGTTGGTGAGCATGTTGGAAACACCGGTGCGATGACCCCCGAAGACAGAAAGAGGGCCATCGGCATCATGAAGAACGACCTCCTCGAGGCCGGCACGACCACCCGCGGGTACCAGACCACGTGCGAGACGATGCTCAAATCGACCCAGCTCCCCTCGGCCCAATCGATCGCCAATGTCGTGGCAGCGCGCAAGAAATCGTGTGCGGAGTTCGCCAACGCCTACGGAACCATGATCTTCGTCGAGGGCGCGTTTCGGAATCCGCGTGCGCACTGAGCCGATTACAATTGGTTTCTACGCGCTGATCGCGACCGCGGCGCTGATTGGATTTGCCACCCCGGTCTCTCCCGCTTTGGATCGCGCCCTCATGCGGGCCCATCAACTGCGCCCGGCCTCGACGGGGGAGTGGCTGGCGCTGCAAGCGCTTCCCAAGATGTATTCGTTTGCGCATCGCGCGTGGTATTCGGAGGAGCCGATCGAGCCGACCGCGACTCCGCCCGGCGAAGCGGTGTGGGTGAATCATTATCCCGCGCGCCTGCTCCGATTCGATCACGCGCGGGCGATGGTGGTCCGCTATGGCTACGCGCCGCACCTCCTATTGCGATCGAGCTATCGCGGAGTCGAGCTGTCGAGCGCGCTCACCGTTCGCATCGACGGGCGAACGCTGCAGCTGGTCGAAGAGCGGTGAAGCTGTTCGGGCGAAACGCACTCGCATTTCGGATCGTCGTCCTCGCGTGGCTCTTCGGTTGGTTTGCCAAGGCCGGCTTCTATCTGCCGCAGCTCTTCGGCGAAGCGCGCCGATTTCCCTTCACGACCGATCGCCTGCCGGCGCTCTTCGGGTGGTGGGCGCTGGCTGCCGCCGCGTATGTCGCTCCGCTCGCTGTGCTGCTCGCGGTGGTCTTCCCCAAGCGCCTTTTCGTGCGCGCCGGCAGTATCGTCCTGGCGGTCTCGGCGGCGATCGCGTGCGTACACCTCGAGACCTTCTCCGACGCGACCTTCGTCACCTCGCTGTGGACGGCGCTCTGGCTGGTCTGGTTCGCATTCGCGACCCACGATGACCCTTCCTTCGTTCGCCACGCGTGCCTGCTCGCGCAGTGCGTGATCGCATTGCAGTTCGTCGGCCCGGCACTCGGAAAGCTCACCCGCGAATACACCAGCGGCGATGCCTTCTATCATCTCTATTTCCTGCAAAAGGACGACTGGCCCTACCCGCTCCTGCGTTCCCGCTTCGCCCCACAGACGCTTCACGCCGTCGCCGCGTGGGCCTCCCGCCTGGTGATTGCCTTCGAGCTCACCCTCGCCGCGACCCCCCTTTTGCAGCGGCGGCTGGCGCTCGCCATCACCGGCATCGGACTGGCGCTCATCGTCCTCACCTCCACCTGGATGTTGGTCTCGGTGGTCGCGAGCCTCGCCGGCCTCGCCGGCGCGATCGTCGTCCTGGGACGCCCCGCCGCTTCCGCATAGCCCGCGAACCTTGAGTCCCGTGAATGTTTCTCGCCATTTTGGGCTCCCGCCCGCATATTCCCGAATCTCTTTACAGAGAATCCGAATTTCCCTACCCTGATACCGGTGCAAACCCGAATATTGCTGACGCTTGCCTGCGCGGCGCTGCTCGGCTCGGTCACCGCCCGCGCCGATCTCTCCTCTCACCCGCCGGCGTCGAAGACCTTCGACGTCTCCACCGACGCGCGGGTCGCCGAAGCGCTGACCGCGATCACCGGCCGCCCGCAGAGCGTCACGTCGCCCTATGGGCACGTCTGTATCCGCCGCCCGCAATCGTTCCCCGATATCGTGCGAATCGGATTCTTTGTCAATGACGCCGGCTGTCGCGGGGATTCACTGTTTTACAAAGGCCGATACTACGAGCATTCAGCCGAAGCGCTTCAGTCCGTGACCGCCCAATCCGGCTGGAGCCGGAACGTCGCCGCGCGTGAGCGGCTGGCCCGCGCGTGGAGCTTGGAAATCCTCCACGGCTTCGAGAGGGTGCTCGAGGACCCGGTCCGCATCCCCCACTTTCACCCGCCGCGCGTCGCCGCGGGCGCCGGCGGGGTGATCGTGATGACCCTGTGGCTGGAAGACGAGGCCGGCCGTCGGCCCGTCAGAGCCTACCGGCGCGTCGAAGACACCTTCTCCGC
>JANWLJ010000108.1 GCA_025450955.1 Polyangium sp. (in: bacteria)
CGCAATCTTTCGCTCGGCGGCGTCGACTCCGATCCGCGCATCGA
Organism: Polyangium sp. (in: bacteria); assembly: GCA_025450955.1. Classification (GTDB taxonomy): domain Bacteria; phylum Myxococcota_A; class Polyangia; order Palsa-1104; family Palsa-1104; genus JANWLJ01. The sequence goes on from JANWLJ010000108.1 coordinate 45, forward strand.
TTCGTACCTGCTCGATCCCGCCGAAGATCACGCGCTCGAGGCGCTGTGCTCGCGACGGCTCGGGCAGGTGCCGTCCGCGATCGACGGCGGGCGCGAGGCGCTCCTCGGCAAAGGCAAAAAGGCGCTGCTCTTCGAGTCGCTCGAGATCGAGCGCGCCGCCGCGTTTTCCGGCTGCGTCGCCGAGACCACGCTCGCGCTCGGAAGGGCGCTCTCGGCCGAGCTGCGCGGTCGCGGGCTCGGCGCGCTCCTCGACGAGATGGAGATGCCACTCGCGCACGTGCTCGCGGTGATGGAGCGCCACGGCATCTGCCTCGACACCGGCATGCTGCACGCGCTCGGCAAACGGCTCGAGCTGCGGCTCGCCGAGATCGAAGAGGAGGTGCGAACGCTCACCGGCTCCGAGATCAATCTCGGCTCGCCCAAGCAGCTCCAGGAGCTTCTGTTCGAAAAGCTCGGACTGCCGTCGGGGCGCAAGACCAAGACCGGCTTCTCCGTCGACGCCGAGGTGCTCGAAGAGCTGGCGCCGCTTCATCCGGTGGCGGCGAAGATCCTCGAGCACCGCACACTCTCCAAGCTCAAGGGCACCTATATCGACGCGCTGCCGCTCCGGGTCGATCCGAAGACCGGGCGGCTGCACACCTCGTACGTGCAGACCATCGCCGCCACCGGGCGACTCTCGTCGGTCGATCCCAACTTGCAGAACGTGCCGATTCGCTCGGAGCTCGGGCGCGAGATCCGCCGCGCCTTTTGCGCCGACGCGGGCTGCCTGCTGGTGGTGGGCGACTATTCGCAGATAGAGCTGCGGCTGCTCGCGCATTTATCCGAAGATCCGGTGCTCATCGACGCGTTTCAAAAAGACGAGGACATCCATCGCCGCACCGTCTCAGAAATGTTCGGCGCCGATAAAGCCGACGATTCGCAGCTCCGCTCGGTGGCCAAGATGATCAACTACGGGATCGTCTATGGGCTGTCCGATTACGGGCTGGCGCAGCGGCTCGGGATCGAGCGCGCCGATGCCAAGCGTTACATCGACGGGTATCTGAAGACCTACGCGCGGGCCGCCGCGTATATGGAGGGGCTCATCCGCGAGGCCTATCGCGATGCGGGCGCGCGCACCCTGTTCGGCCGCTTTCGCCCGCTGCCCGAGCTCGCGTCGAAGAATCGCAATGTGCGAATGGCGGGCGAACGGATGGCGCGCAACACGCCGATTCAGGGCACCGCCGCCGATCTCTTGAAGCTGGCGATGATCAAGGTTCAAAAATTCCTCGACGCCGAGGCGCCCGAGGTGCGGATGCTGCTCACCGTCCACGACGAGCTGGTGCTCGAGGCGCCCGAGCCGCGCGCGGCGCAGATGGGCGAGCGGCTGCGCGAGGTGATGGAAGGAGTGGTGCCGCTCAAGGTGCCGCTCAAGGTCGATCTCGGGATCGGCCGCACCTGGGCGGATGCGAAGTAGGTGATATAATCCGGGGGCGATGCGTCGCTCGCTCCGGAGTCCGATCGTCCTTCTCTTCGCGCTCTCGTTCGGGCCGTGGGCCTGCAAGCCGAAGAGCGCCTCCCCTCCCGCTTCGCCGTCGCGCTCGGAAGATGCGCCGGTCGCCGCGAGCGATCCGGCGCAGCGCTCGGCGATGCGCGCGCCGCAAAAGTCGTCAACGCCGCCGAGCGGCGATCCAGCGGTCCACACCCTCAAGCGCTGCTTCGACGAGGACGCGCCCGGCGATCCGCCGCGGCCGCTCGACGCCCTGCTCGACCGCGCCGCCGAGCTCTACGACCACGGCGACTTTCCCGGCTCGCTCGCCTGCGCCGAGGAGGCCTCACGCGTCGAGCCGCGCTCGGTCGAGGCGCACCACGATCGCGCCGCCGCGCTCCAGGAGCTCGGCCGGCTCGACGAGGCGGAGAGCGCGTTCGCCCGCGCGCTCGCGATCGATCCTGACGATCCGGAGACGCTGGCCGGCGCCGCCGATCTCTACATCAACCGGCTGCCGCCGTCGAACGATCACACCGAGACCGGCCTCGAGTACGCGCGGCGCGGCTCGCGGCGGATGCGGCGCGCCCGGCTCCATCCGCTCGCCGGCGCGCGCGGGCTCCAGGCGCGGCTGGCGCTGCTCGAAGGCCAGGCGCTCAACGATCTCGGCCGCTCGCGCGAAGCGCTGATGCGCCTCGACGCCTCGCTCGCCGCCGCGCCCGAAGACGTCCACGCCCGCTACGAGCGCGCGGTCGCGCTCTTCGATCTGTGCCGCTTCGCCGAGGCCAAGCGCGGCTTTCAAGAGGTGCTCAGAAAGAGCCCGCACGACGCGTGGTCGCACCATCACCTCGGGCTCACGCTCGAGCGGCTCGGCGACGAGGCCGACGCCGCCCGCGAGCTGGCCCGCGCGCGCTCCGACGATCCCGACGATTTCAAGGCGCCGGTGATGCTCGGGGCGACCGAGTTCCGCGCGCTCGTCGACGCCGAGGCGCGCACCCTCACCTCCGCCGAGCAGCGCGATCTCGGCCGGGTCGAGCTCGAGACCGCGGACCTGCCCGACCTCGCCGATCTCACCGCCGAGGAGCCGCCGCTCGCGCCGACCATTCTCGGGCTGTTCCGCGGCGCGCCGCTCGGCGAAGCGCCCGAGTCCGAGCCGCGCGCGATCGTGATCTATCGCAAGAACCTCGCTCGCGCGGTCGGGAGCCGCAGCGAGCTGGCCGAGCAGGTGCGCACCACGCTGCTTCACGAGCTCGGTCATCTGCGCGGCGAGGACGACGACGCGCTGCGCGCCCAGGGCCTCGAGTAGCCGCGTGGCCGCGCCCGAGCCCGACGACCTCGCGCGCGCCGAGCCGAGCCCCGACGAGAGCGCCGAATCCGCCGGCCTGCGCGCCCGGCTGCGCGCCGAGACTCGCAAGCTCGACGCGATCCGCGAGCTCGGCCGGGTGCTCGGCGCCACGCTCGATCTCGATCGCCTGCTGGTGGTGCTGCTGGAGAAAGTCTGCGAGCTGCTCGACGCCGAGCGCGCCACCATCTTTCTCGTCTCGGACGATCGCAGCGAGCTCATCTCGACGGTCGCCCAGGGCGGCACCATCGAGCCCATCCGGCTCAAGCTCGGCGACGGGATCGCCGGCTGGGTGGCTGCGTCCGGCGAGACGGTCAACATCGCCGACGCCTACGCCGATCCGCGCTTCCACAAAGAGGTCGATCAGCGCTCCGGCTTTCGCACCCGCTCGATCCTCTGCATGGCGATGCCCGATCACCAGGGTCAGACCATCGGCGTGGTCCAGGTGCTCAACAAGCGCCTCGGGCCGTTTGACCCCAACGACGAAGCGCTGCTCGCCACCGTCGCTGCGCACGCGGGCGTGAGCCTGGCGAGCTCCAAGCTCTACCAATCGGTGGTGGACAAAAACCGCGCGCTCCTCGAAGCGCAGGAGTCCTTGCGCCACCGCATCCGCGAGCTCGATCTGCTGTTCGAGATCGAGAAGGAGGCGTCGGCGTCGCTCGATCTCGACGAGCTGCTCGACCGGCTGCTCCAGCGCGCGATGCAGCTCCTCGGCGCCGAGGCGGGCTCGGTGCTGCTCCGCGAGCGCGGCTCGGGCGAGCTCTATTTTCGCTCGGTCAAGGGGCGCGGGGCCGAGGCGATCCGCCGCCTGCCGCTCTCCGCCGGAGCCGGGGTGATCGGCTGGGTGGCGCTGCACAAGCAGCCGCTCCTCGTCGACGATCCGGCCCACGACGCGCGCCACGATCTCACGCTTGCCGAGAAGGTGGGGGTGCCGGCGCGGAACATCTTGGCGGTGCCGCTCCTTCAACCGAGCGGCGAGGACGATCGCGCGCTCGGCGCGTTCGAGGTCCTGAACAAGCGCGGCGAGGGCGGCTTCGACGAGAGCGATCTCAAGCTGCTCACCCTCATCGCCGGACAGGCCGCCCGCGCGATCGCGCTCGCCCGCGGCCGCGACGACAAGCAGCGCTCGGGGCGGCTCGCCGCGATCGGCCAGATGATGTCGGGGGTGCTGCACGATCTCAAGACCCCGATGACCATCATCTCCGGCTACGCGCAGCTCATGGCCCAGAGCGACGACGAGCCGGCGCGCGGGCGCTACGCCTCGCTCATCTTGAAGCAGTTCGACATCATGGCGGCGATGACCCGCGAGGTGATCCTGTTCGCGCGCGGCGAGTCGGATCTATTGGTGCGCCGGGTGTTCTTGCAAAACTTCGTCGCCTCGGTGAAGCAGCAGCTCGAGCGCGAGCTGGCCGGCAAGAAGGTCGAGCTCATCATCGAGGCGCGCTATCTCGGCGCCGCCCACTTCGACGAGAACAAGATGCTGCGGCTGGTTCACAACCTGGCGCGCAACGCGGTCGAGGCGATGGAGGGCGAAGGCACCTTCAAGATCGGGGTCGACAGCGACGGCGCCGAATTGGTGCTCACCTTCAGCGACACCGGCCGCGGCGTCCCCGACGAGCTCAAGGGCCGCCTGTTCGAAGCGTTCGCCACCGCCGGAAAAGCCGACGGCACCGGGCTCGGGCTGGCGATCGTCAAGAAGATCGTCGACGAGCACCAGGGCCGGATCACCTGGGAGAGCCGCCCGGGCGCCGGCACGATCTTCCGGGTGAGCCTGCCGCTCGAGCGGCCGGCGATCGCCGCCTCCGCTGCGGCTCCCGCCGGCTGAGCGCTTACGAAGACGATTTTTTCTTCGACGACTTGGCGGGCGTGCCCTTGCGGGTGCCGCGCTCTTCGGCGGCGCGGGCGCGACGGCGCTGGATGCGCGCCTTGAGCTTCCGCTGGCTGATCTTGCGGCGCATCTTGGGGGAACGGCGGTTGTCTCCGAGGCCCATCGTGGTCTCCTTCTGAAAGGGCCCGAAGCGTGCCGTTCGAAGGGGCGCCTGTCAAGCCGCGCGTCAGCGAAACGGCAGCGCGACCACCCTAGCAGTGCGCTCGCCTTTCGGATCGTGGACGGTGAGCGCGGTCCCCGGCTCCCACAGCGAGCGGTGCACGTAGCCGAGCGCGATCGGTCCGAAGCGCGGCGAAACCACCGACGAGGTGATGAGGCCCGCCTCGTCGCGGCCGGCGCCCGAGAGGCGCGCGCCCCGACTCGCTTCGCCCTCGCCGCCCAAGGTGAGGCCGACCAACTTGCGGTTGATGTGGCCGCGGGCGGTGGCGCGCGCCACCACCTCCTGACCGACGTAGCAGCCCATGGTCAGGCTGACCGCGGCCGCCATCCCGGCCTCGAGGAGCAGGCGATCTTCGTCGACGGCGACGCCGTAGCGCGGCCGGGCGGCC
>JANWLJ010000109.1 GCA_025450955.1 Polyangium sp. (in: bacteria)
CGCACGGTGCGCCGCTCGATCACCTTCGCGCCCTCGGGCGGCACGCGGGTGATCGCCGAGCGACGTTAGCCGCGCGGCGGATCAGGCGGCGGCGCGCCAGACCGACTGGGTGTCGAGGATGCGTTCGGCGTTGCGGGTGGAGAGCGCCATGATGGTCTCCATCGGGTTTACGCCGATCGGCGAGGGGAACAGGCTGGCGTCGCTCACGTAGAGGCCGCCCGTGCCGTAGACCTTGCCGTAGGAGTCGCAGACGTGGCGCGTGGGATCGCCGCCCATTCGCGCGGTGCCCATGATGTGGACGGTGAACAGCTCCATCGCGCTCTTGGGAATGCGGTGCTCGGTGAGCTTGCGGACGTCGTCGGGCGACGAGAGATCGGGCACGCCTTCGAACGGCGAGGCGATCTTCTTCGCGCCGGCGGCGAACAGGAGCTCGCACAAGAGCGCGGTCGCCTTCACCGCGCGCTCGGCGTCGTGATCGGACAGCTCGTAGAAGGCGAACGGGCGGCCACCGATGGTGCGGATGCGTCCGGTGGTGGTGTCCTCGAGCAGCAGCCCGGCGTTGACGATGCGGTGGTAGCTCCGCATCATCTCCATCAGCTCGCGCCCGAAGTGCGGCACGGTCATCGCCAGGATCCCGGGCGGGACGTTGACCGCCGCGAACAGGAAGCCCTCGTCTTGAAACTGGCGGACCTGGTAGGCCTGGTGCACGCCCTTCCAGCCCTCGACGTTCTCGTCGAAGATCGCCTGCACCTTGGTGTTCGGGTGCAGCGACAGATCGGTTCCGATCCGGCGCGAGCGCGAGCGGATCCCCGAGCGCATCAGGAGCGCGGGCGTCTGCATCGCGCCGCAGGCGACCACGGTGAGCGGAGCCCGCACCTCGACGCGCGCGCCGAGCGAGTTGTCCTCGCGCACCACCCGACCGCGCACGCCGACCACCTGACCTCCGCGCCGGATGAGCTTGTCGACGCGCAGATCGGAGTAGACCCGGGCGCCGAAGGCGAGCGCGCGCGGCAGGTAGCTCACCAGCACCGAGCGCTTGGCCGCGGTCGGGCAGCCGAACGCGCAGTTGTTGGTGCCGGCGCAGTGCGCCTGGTTGCGGATGTTGTGGATCCAGCCCCAGCCCTTTTTATCGGCGCCGCGGATGAGGATCTCGTTGTCCTGGCTCTTGGTCTCCGGATCTTGCCGGCCGGCGGAGATGAACCGCTCGACCCGCGCGAAGTAGCGCTCCATCTCGGGCGCGGTGATGCGGTCGACCGCGTCGTCGGTGCGCCAGCGCTCGAGAATTTTTTCCGGCGTGCGCCAGGACATTCCGCCATTGATCACCGTCGAGCCGCCGACGGTGCGCCCCTCGGAGAACAGCACCGGCGGGGTGCCGAGCGTGGTGGCGGCGCCGCCGTCTCGGTACATCATGCGGATCATCGCGCTCGCCTCGGGGGTGAACTCCGAGGTCGGGTGATAGCCGCCCTCCTCGAGGACGATCACCTCGAGGCCCGCCTCGGCCAGCTCGGCCGCGATCACGCCGCCGCCGGCGCCGGAGCCGACCACCACCACGTCGCAGTCGAGGACGGTGTCATCGCGATAGTCCTCGCGGCCGAAGACCCGATCAGGACGAGCGGACATTTGCGTGCCTCTTCAGTTGTTCGGCGGGGATGAGCGGATCGGGCTCGAGCACGATCTCGTCGGCGCGGCGGATGTCGGCGGCGTAGTCGCGCAGCCGGCGCGCGGCGACCTCGGCGATCCACTGCTCGGGGTGATAGGCGAGCCGGTTGCGCACGGTGGGGTGCTCCCAATAGGCGAGCGCGAGGAGCGCCTTCATGCCCTTGGCGAGCTGGCGAAAGCCGTCGAAGCGGCTCGCCCACCACTTGCGAAAGTAGGCCTCCTGGCGAGCGCGCGGCAGGCGCGAGAAGGTGCGCCCGCGCGACGACGGGAGCAGCACCGCGCCGAGCTCGAACGCGGCCGCGCCGACCACCAGCGCGAGCCGGACGTAACCGGGAAAGGCGCGCAACGACAGCTCGGCGTGAGCCAGCACGTCGCCCGTGAGGCCGAGCTCGCTCACCTCGTCGGTGCAGACGATCGGCGCGAGCGCGGTGAGCGTGCGTCTGAGCAGCGCCGGGGTGCGAAAGTTGGCGAGCGGGGTCATGGGCGGACTCCGAGGGTGGCGAGCAGCCGGCGGTCGTGGCGGCCGAGATAGGAGGAGAGCGCGGTGCAGGCGGCCTCGGTGCGGCCGGCCTCGAGCGCGTCGAACACCGCGCGGAACGACGCCAGATAGTCGGGCGGCGCGAGCACGGTGCCGGTGAGGGTGGCGGCGATCTGGGCGTAGACCTCGGAGAGCCCACCGAGGAGCCAGAGCGCGGGCAGAAAGTCGGCGGCCTCGACCACCGCGCGCATCGCTTCGAAGTCTTCGCGCACGAATGCCTCGGGACGCGAGCGGGCGGCGAAGGCGGCTTGCGCGTGCGCGCGGGCGGCGGCGAGCGAGCCGGGGCGGATGCGGTCGCCGACGATCTTGAGCACGTCGACGAACAGGCTGCGGCGCACCGCCAGCAGATCGCGCACCAGCGCGCCCATCTCGGCCGGGCCCCGCTTGGCCGCGCCGAAGCGCAGGTAGGCGGGCAGCACGTCGAGCGACCAGTCGCGCTGGGGACGGACCTCGACGCCCGAGCCGGGATGGGCCTCGATGAGACCCCACTCGCCGAGCCGGCGCAGCGCCTCGCGCAGGGTGGGCCGGCTGGCGCCGAGCGCGCGGGCCAGCTCGCGCTCCGCCGGCAGTCGCGCCCCCGGGCCGTAGGCGCCGCCCACGATATCTCCGAGCAGCCGTTCGAACACCGCCGCCGCCGAGGTCGGGCTGGCGGCGGGGCTCGCCGCGGCAGCGTTGCGGGCCGGAGCGGCGGAGCGATGGAGGCGGCGGGCGGCGGTGGCCATTGGTCAGTCCAATTGGTAAGACCAGTCGGCCCGCGGCGCAAGCCTGAACGTTTGGTTAGGATGTCATACGAAAAATGAGATTAGATGACGTTTGTCATACGACAAATGATGACAACCTATTTTGTAATACAACTTCAGCGGGCGGGAAGGATGCGGAGGATGCGGTCCTTGTCGGGTGGGCAGGTGCCGCGGCCGTCGCAGTTGGAGGTGGTGACGTAGAGGTTGCCGTCGGGGCCCATCACCACGGCGCGCAGCCGGCCGAAGCCGCCCGGCGGATCGCCCTCGAAGTAGACCTCGTGGCGGGTGACGTGGGTCGGATCCTTCCGATCGATCACCACCCGGTGCAGGTGGCGCGACTTGAGGGTGCCGACGAGCAGGCTGCCCTTCCAGCCGGGGATCGCGCCGCCGGTGTAGAAGGCCGCGCCGCCGGGCGGCACCGCCTCGGTCCAGGTGAGAAGCGGGGTGACCATGCCGGGGTGGGTCTCGCAGCTATAGATGGTCGGCCAGCCGAGGTTGTCGCCGGCGTGGGCGACGTCGATCTCATCGTGGCCGCGCCGGCCGAGCTCGCCCGAGGGGCCGTGATCGGCGATCACCAGGGTCTTCGGATCGAGCCAGTCGAAGCCCTCGCAGTTGCGCACGCCCTCGACGAAGGCGGGCTTGCCCGGCCAGGGATTGTCGTCGGGCACTTTTCCGTCGGGGGTGAGGCGGAGGATCTTGCCGTTCGGGCTGTCGAGATCCTGCGAGCGTTTGGGCGAGCGGCCGTCGCCGGTGCCGACGTAGAGATCGCCGTCGGGGCCGAAGCGCAGCCGGCCGCCGTCGTGATATTGGGCGGCGTCGATGCCGTCGAAGATCACCCGATCGGAGGTGGCCGAGGCGTCGTCGTCCGAAAGGCGAAAGCGCTCGATCCGGTTCTCGGCCTTCAGCCCCTTGCGCGCGGTGTAATACAAATAAAAGAGTCGGTTCTTTTTGAACTGCGGGTGGAGCGCGAGGCCGGCGAGCCCGCCTTCGCCGTGGGTCGACACCTTCAAGGTGAGGACCGGCTTTTCGACCAGCTTGCCCTCTTTGATCAGGCGCAGGCGGCCGGGGCGCTCGGTGACCAGCATCGCGCCGTCGGGGAGAAAGGCGATCGACCACGGGATCTCGAGCCCGGAGACCACCACCTCGGCGCGCACCTTCTCGCTTCCCTTCGGGCCGTAGTCGGAGGAGACGAGCTGGCAGTCGGCGCGCGCGTCGCCGACGCTGAAGCTGAGAATGGCGAGTGCGAACAGGAGCGCGAGCGAGAGCGCGAGCTGAATCCGCATGGCCGTGAGCTAGGCACCGCGAACCCGAGCGCGAGCCCGAAGACCGGACCGAGCCGCGCGCAGAGGGTGCGAGCCCGAGCGCACTCGGGCGGATCGCAGCGCAGAGATCGCGGAGCGAGAGGCGATCAGCCGGTACGCGCCTTGTGGGCGAGGGCGACCAGCTCGGTGCGGACCTCGTCGGGGGTGGAGAGCGGCTGGGGGAAGGCGAGGCGGATCGGGCGCGGGCCGGCGGCGGTCATCGCCGAGAGCTCGAAGCCGTAGCGATCGACGCCGGTCATGGTGGCCGAGGTGGTGTCGGTCGCTTTTGAGAAGGCGCGGCAGTATTTCACCATCACCTCGGCGTGGTCGCGGTTCATGTGATCGAGGATCGCGGCGGCGTGCGGCGCCAGCGGATCGGGCTCGGCCGCATCCCAGGCCGCTCGCGAGACCCACGACATCCGGCCGAAGCCGCCGATGAAACGGATTGCCTCGACGGTGAGCTGCCAGAAATGGAAGTCGGCGAAGTCGGCGTAGTAGGCGGCGTTCGGATGGACCGCGAGATAGGCGGCGCGCGCTTGGGCATCGCCTCCTCTGGCGATCGGGCGGCAGGGGCCGTGCAGGGTCACCCGCGAGCGCGCGAGCGGATCGCCTTCGCCCGGCTCGGCGACCAGCAGCGAGGCGCGCGGGTCGGCGCGCAGGTTGCGGGTGTGCTCGGCCAGCTCGCTCAAGAGGAACACCGGCGCGGCGCCGCTCATGGCGAAGGTGACGAACGAGCCGTAGGGATGGCCCGCCGGCTCCCGTGCCAGGGTCGACAGCGCCCCCGTGGCGAGCTGCTCCACGAGAGTGCGGGCCCGCTCCGCGTGGTTCGGCGTCGCCACCGCGGGGTCGTAGAGCGGTTCCTCTTCGGCGCGGCGCGGACTGGCGTGGCGTCGGGTCACTGGTTGAGCAGTGTACCC
>JANWLJ010000110.1 GCA_025450955.1 Polyangium sp. (in: bacteria)
CCGAGCTTGCGCGCCGAGCGGCACACGCTCTCGGGCAGCTCGGCGGGCGTGTAGTAGGCGAGCCGAAGATTGATCCCGAAGCGCGAGAGACCCGGCGCCGAGAGCAGGCCCGTGCGGGTGGTCGCGCCGACCAGGGTAAAGGGCGGCAGCGCGAGCGGCAGCATCTCGGCGTTCGGCCCGTCACCGACGGGGATCTCGAGACGGAAGTCCTCCATCGCCGGATAGAGATACTCCTCGACCACCGGCTGCAGACGGTGCACCTCGTCGATGAACAGGACCCCGCGCGGCTCGAGCGAGGACAGATACGAGGCGAGCGTGCCCTTGTGCTCGATCGCGGGCGCGCCGACGGTGCGGAGCGAGACGCCGAGCTCGCCGGCGATCAAATGGGCGAGCGTGGTCTTGCCGATCCCGGGCGGGCCGGAGAACAGCACATGGTCGAGCCGCTCGCCGCGCCGGGCGGCGGCGGCGACGAACACCTTCAAATTCTCGAGCACCTTGCGCTGGCCGACGTACTCGTCGAAGCTGCGCGGCCGGAGCGCCGAGTCGTCGGGCGCCAGCTTCGCGTCGACGATTCGCTGCGGGCGCTCGGGCGCGCCTGCGTCCGTTTCCGCCTCGGCGAGCGCGTCCTCGTGTTTTCGTCGCGCCATCGTCGGTTACTCCGCCAGGGTCCGCAGCGCGCGCTTGAGCAGATCGGCGACGCTCGCTTGCGGCGCCATGCCGGCGGCGGCTTCGGCGGCGCGCTCCGCTTCGGCGGGCCGATAGCCGAGGTTGACGAGCGCCGAGGAGACCTGGCTCGCCAGCGGATCGCCCGATTTGGCGACGCTGCTTTTTCCAGCGCTCGGCATCGGCGTGAGGCCGGCGCGATCGAGCTTGTCGCGCAGCTCGAGCACCAACCGCTCGGCGGTCTTCATCCCCACCCCCGGCACCTTCTTCAGGCGCAGGGCGTCTTCGTTCCGGATCGCGAGCGCGAGCTCGGCCGGCGCCAGCGACGAGAGGATCGACATCGCGATCTTGGCGCCGATCCCCTGCACCGAGGTGCACAGCTCGAACGCGCTGCGCTCCTCGTCGGAGGCGAAGCCGAACAGGGTGAGCGCGTCCTCGCGCACCTGGAGGTGGGTGCGCAAAAAGGCCGAGCCGCCGACGGGCGGAAGCTGCGCCAGGGTGTGCAGCGAGACCGCGATCCGCAGCCCCACTCCACCCACCTCGACCACCACGTGATCGATCTCTTTTTCGAGCAGCGTGCCGCGCACCGAGGCGATCACGGGCGCGCTCCGACGCGCAGCCGCGCGTGAAACAGATGGCAGATGGCGACCGCCAGCGCGTCGGAGGCGTCGAGGCGCGGCGCGCGCCGGAGCGCGCAGAAGGTCCGCACCATCGCGAGCACTTGCAGCTTGGTCGCCGCGCCCGAGCCCGCCACCGATCGTTTTACCGTCGCTGGCGCGTACTCGAAGACCGAGAGCCCCGCCTCGCCCGCGCACGCGAGCGCCACCCCGCGCGAGTGGCCGAGCTGAAGCGCCGAGCGCGCGTTTCGTCCGTGGAAGACGCCTTCGACCGCGACCGCATCGGGGCGAAGCTCGGCGATCACCTCGCGCAGGCCCACGCCGATCTCGGCCAACCGCGACGAGAGCGGCGCCTGGCGCTGCGGCTCGAGCACGCCGCACTCGACGTAGGCGAGGCCGCGCGGCGCGCGCGCCGAACGGGTCACGCGCTCGACCACGCCGTAGCCGCAGTAGCGACTGCCCGGGTCGATGCCGAGGATGCGCACCAGCCGAGACTACCTGAACCGATTAGCAGGATCGAGTTTTTTGCGGCGAGCCGGCGCGCGATCGCGCGCTACGCGCTCAGCTGCTCGAGCAGCGCGTCGTCGATGTCGTAGTTGGCGTAGACGTTCTGAACGTCGTCGTGGTCCTCGAGCGTCTGGACCAGCTTGAACATGGTCTCGGCCTCTTTGCCCTCGAGGTGCACCGAATTGTCGGGATACATGCCGACCTCGGTGTGCGACGGCGCGAGGCCCTTTTTCTCGAGCGCGTCCTTGACGTCGAAGGTCTTGCCGGGCTCGGTCACCACCAAGAAGATGTCGCCGTCCGCGCGCACGTCCTCGGCGCCGACCTCGAGCGCGGCCTCCATGAGCGCGTCCTCGGAGACCGCGTCCTTCTCGTAGACGAGGTGGCCCTGCTTGTGAAAGAGGTAGAGCACCGAGCCCGAGGCGGCGAGCTTGCCGTTGTGGCGCTCGAGGAGCTTGCGGATCTCGCCGGCGGTGCGGTTGCGGTTGTCGGTGAGGATCTCGACCACCACCGCGGTGCCGCCCGGCCCGTAGACCTCGTAGGTGAGCTCCTCGTAGCTGTCGGCGCCGAGCTCGCCCGAGCCCTTCAAGATCGAGCGCTTGATCGTGTCGTTGGGGATGTTGCCGGCGCGCGCCTTGTCGACGGCGGTGCGCAGCCGCGGATTGCCGCTCGGATCGCCGCCCGACTTGGCGGCGACGGTGATCTCCTTGAGCAGCTTGGTCCAGCCCTTCGACTTTTTCGCGTCGGAAGCGGCCTTGGTGTGCTTGATCTTGGACCAGCGATTATGCCCGGACATAACCCACCTCGCTCAGCTCTGCGAGTGGGACTAACACGACGCTCTTGGGCACGCAAGGTGCCCGCGCGTCGCCGAGAGGATGGGAGTTGAGACCGCGCTTGGGATATGGTGCGCGCATGCGCTTTTTGGCCCTGGTGGCGCTCGCCTGCGCGGCGGCGTGCAGCGAGCCGATCCTCGCGCTGCCCTCGCCGCACGCGGCCCTGCCCTCGTCGGAGGGAGCTTCGGCCGGCGATCCGGCGACTCCGCCGGCGCGGGTGTTCGTGATCGAGCGCAGCGCCGATTTGCTCACCGGGCCCGAGGCGGCGGGACGCATCGGCGATCTGCGGCTCGATAACGGCAAGGTCAGCTTCGTCATCCAGGCGGCCGGCTCCTCGACGGGGTTCGCCGACTCGGGAGGCGAGCTCGTCGACGCGGCGCCGGCGGACGGCGAGGACGCGCTCGAGCAGGTGATCGGCTGCCTGGCCGACAGCTTTCCGCGCCAGCCGATCTACACGCGCGTCGCGCCGGCGACCCAGGGGCGAACCGCGCTGGTGCGGGCGATCGGCTCTGACGCGCGCAATCCGGAGATCGCGATCGAGACCGACTACGCGCTCGCGCCGGGATCGATCGCGCTCGAGATCACCACCCGGGTTCACAACCACAGCGCGCGCGCGCTCACCGGCTACGCGGTCGGCGACGCGATCGAGTGGGGGCGCGCCGAGCGGTTCGTGCCCGGCCACGCGACCGTCCCCGATCGCCTGGACGCGGTCGAAGGCTGGCTCGGCGCGCTCGGCGAGCAGGTCAGCTACGCCTACGTGGTGCCGGGCACGCTCGTCGAGCAGCACGGGCCGACCTGGTCCGATCTCGACGCCGGGGTGCTCGATCTTCCGCCCGGCGGAACCCAGACGGTCAAGCGCTGGCTGGTGGTCGGCGACGCGAGCGGCACCGAGGTGACCCGCACGGTGGGCCTCTTGCGCGGTCAGAGCTGGGCGCGGCTCGAGGGGCACGTGCGCGAGGACGCGACCGGCGCCGCGCTCGCCGGCGCCGAGGTGGTGCTCGAAGATCGCACCGGCGCGCCGCTCGCCGAGGTGCGCTCGACGGCGCGCGGTTATGTGGCGTTCGCGCCGCCCGGCGAATATCGGGTGCGGGCGAGCGGGCTCGGCCGGCGCGGCAACGATCTCGACGTCGATCTGCGCGCGAGCGGCGCCACCGTCGACGTGCTGATGTCGCAGCCGGGCGCGCTCGAGTATCAGGTGAAAGAGGGCAAGACGCTCGGCCCGGCGCGGCTCACCTTTCTCTCCGGCGACGGGCGGCCGGTGCGGCTCGGGCCGCCGTTCGCCGATCCGGGCGGCAACGTCGCGCTCACCGTCTCGGGCCGCGGCCGGCTCCCGCTCGCGCCCGGAGTCTATCGAGTCATCGCGTCGCGCGGGCCTCAGCTCGACCTCGACGTGCAGGATCTCGAGGTGCCGGCCGGCGGCGTCGCCAAGGCGCAGTTTTCGCTCGCGCGCGCGTTCGATCGCAAGGGCTGGGTGTGCGCCGAGCTGCACCAGCACGCCTCACCGTCGGCGGACTCGGCGGTCTCGCTGCGCGATCGGCTCGCCTCGGCGCTCGCCGAAGGGCTCGACGCGGTGGTGACCAGCGACCACGACGTGATCGCCGACTGGAAGCCGGCGCTCGACGCCCTCGGCGCCACCCGCCCGCTGGTGGTGATCCCGGGCGAAGAGGCGACCGCGTTCGGCATCGGTCACTTCAGCGCCTGGCCGCTCGAGCTCGCGCCCGGAGAGCCGCGCGGCGGCGCGCCCGATCCGCACGGCCCGTCGGGAAAAAGTGCCCACGCGATGGTCTTGGCCCTGCGCGCCCTGCCCTCTTCGCCGAGCGCTCCCGGTCGGGTGGTGGTGCTCGATCATCCGCGCGCCGGCTCGCTCGGCTACTTCAACAACGTCGGGCTCGATCTCCGCGCGAGCGCGCCGCCCGCCGGGTTCGAGAGCGGCTACGACGCGATCGAGGTGTTTCGCGGCGACCGCACCGCCAGCGTCGAGGCGCCGCTGCACGACTGGTTCTGGCTGCTCGATCGCGGGCTCACCTTCACCGCGGTCGGCGGCTCCGACGCGCACCGGATCGCGGGCGACGAGGTCGGCTACCCGCGCACCTGCGTTCCATTGCTCGGCGCGGGCGTGGAGGCCTCGCTCGTCGACGCGATCGCGCGCCGGCGATCGGCGCTCATCACCAACGGGCCGTTCGTGCGGGTCTCGGTATTCGGCCGCGGCATGGGCGAATTGGCGCCGGCGCCGAAGGGGCGCGCGCGGCTCGACGTCGAGGTGCAGGCCGCGCCGTGGATCGACGCCCGGCGGCTCGAGGTGTTCGTGAGCGGCGAGCGGCGCGGAAAGCCGAGCGAGATCGCCCAGCCGCAAAAAGGCCAGCCGCTCGACTGGAAGCGATCGATCGATCTCGAGGTGCGCAGCGACGCGTACGTGGTGGTGCTGGTGCGCGGCGACACGCCGCTCGAGCCGGTGATCGCGCATCGCCAGGGCGGCTCGCAGCCGACTCCGCTCGCGATCACCAATCCGATCTATCTCGACCAGAACCTCGACGGGAAATACACGCCGCCCTACTCCGCCGCCCGCAAACGTTGACGGCGCGCGCGCGGCGCGGCTATGGTCGCGCTTCCCGATAAAGAGGAGGCAGCATGCGCGCTCGTTCGTGGCTTGCGATCGTGGGCGTGGCGGGTTGGCTGGGGGCGCCGGGTGCGGGCGTCGCGGCGGCGTCTCCGCGGATCTTTCGCGTCGGGCTGCTCTCGCCCGCTTCCCACGCGCGGCCCGAGGCGATCGCCGATCGCTTCCTCGACGGACAAAAGGCGCTCCTCGACGCGCCGATCGTCGAGCTCGGCCATCCGGCGATCTCGCCGGTCGAGCGCGGCTGGGTGGCGCGCTATCGGCAGGAGCTGGGCGGCGTGCCGGTGATCGGCGCGGGCGTGACCCTGCGCATCGACGGCAGCGGGCGGGTGCGCCGGATGGCTGCGTCGACCTTCGCGCTCGGCGCGCTCTCGCTCACGCCCTCGATCGATGCGCACGCGGCGGTGGCGGCGGTGCGCGCGCGCGGCGCGGCGGGCCTCGAGTCGGCGGGCTCGACCGCGCTCGCGATCGATCCGCGCGCTTCCGGCGGGCCGAGGCTGGTGTGGACCGTGCGCCTTCAGCCGGTGCCCGAGCTCCTCGAAAACGCGAGCTACCTCGTCGACGCGACCAGCGGGCGGGTGCTCAAGCGGATCGATCTTCTCCGCTACGGCAAGGCGAGCGTGTTCTTGCAAAACCCGACCGAGACCCCGACGCCGGCCGCGATGGACTTTCCGTCGCCGTTTCAGCCCACCGACGCAAGCGGGCACCTGACGAGCGCGCTCTTGCAAGGCTACGACTGCATCGACGAGGACAAGACCTCTTCGTTTCAAGGCATCAACGTCCACATCTGCACCGTCGAGCAGGAGGCGACCGCCGATACCAACGGGGACTACACCCGCTATCAGCCGGCGGTCGAGCCGTGGAAGACGCCGCTGAACGGCTGCCCCAACGCGGCCTACGGGACGACCACGATCTTCGACGGCGGCGCGCCCGACGGCGGCACCATGGTCAAGGAGCGCCAGCCGCTCGACGAATTCTCCGAGCAGCACATGTACTGGCACGTGTCGCAGGTCTACGATTTTTTCCGCGGGCTGTTCGCCGCCGGCGGGACCGCCGATTTTCAGCTGCGGCAAAAACCGCTGCCGGTGGCGGTGAACCTGTGCACGCCGGACTTTTCGGGCGGGCTTTCGAATTTGACCGGGCCGCTGGTGCCGTTCAACAACGCATTCTACTCGCCGGGAATGAACAACCCGATCTCGCAGGTGCTGATCGGCGGGCGCGACTCGATCATGTTCGGGCAGGGGCCGTCTTATGACTTCGCCTACGACGGCGACGTGATCGCGCACGAGTTCACCCACGCGGTGATCGACACGCTCGGCAAGCTCTTGGTGAGCGGCTTCGAGGACACCCAGGGATTGAACGACGATCCCGGCGCGATGAACGAAGGGCTCGCCGACTATTTCTCGAGCGCGCTCGGCGGCGATCCCGGGGTCGGCGAATACGCGGGGCGCAACATCCCGGGGGCGGGCGCCGAGGGCGCGATCCGCGATCTCACCAACAAGGATCAGTGCGCGCTCGATCGCTGGGGCGAGGTGCACCAGGATTCACAGGCATTCTCCGCCGGGCTGTGGGGCGCGCGGGTGGCGATCGCCGGCGATCCGCACGCGACGTCGGTCGATGCGGCCAAAGCCAAGCTCTACGATCGCGCGGTGCTGGCGGCGATTGAATCGTTCGGCGACACGCCCGATATGCCGACCACCGCCCAGGCGGTGGCCGACGAGGCCGGCATGCTCCTCGACGCGAGCGCGAAGCAGGCGGCCCTGGACAGCTTCGCCGCGCACGCGATTTTGCCGAGCTGCGCGCGGGTCATCGACTGGAGCGGCAAGAAGAAGGATATCTTGTTCCTCGACGGAATCGACGCGCCGAGCGCGCCGGCGGGCGCGGGACGGGTGCCGGGCTATTTGCAGTGGAAGGTGGACGTTCCCGACGGGCAGGACTCGATCACCGCGCAGATGAACGTGGTCTCGGGCGGCGGCAACCCGCTCGGCGGCTCCACCCCGCCCAAGCTCGAGCTGGCGGTCGGGCCCGCCGGAATGCCGATTACCTGGGTGGTCGGCACCGACTCCGGCAATCAGGCGACGACCGCGCCGTTTTCGGGCGCGACCGGGATGGTCACCGCGACCTTGAGCGGCCTTTCGCCCGGACCGAATTACGTGATGATTCTCAACTCGGGCGGCTCGGGCTCGGTCGGCGAGGAGATCTCGTTCTCGACGGTCTGCTCGCAGGCGATGGGCTGCGCCACCGCCGACGCCGGCATGGACGGCGGAGTGGTTCCGCCGAAGAGCGGCGGCTGCTCGTGCGAGCTCGGCGGCCCCTCCCGGCTCGCGCTCGCGCCGCTCGCC
>JANWLJ010000111.1 GCA_025450955.1 Polyangium sp. (in: bacteria)
AGGTGCCCCGCGAGAGCTACCGCGTCGGCGACTCGATCAAGGCGTACTGCCTCGACATCGATCGCAACGCGCGCGGTCCACAGGTCATCCTGTCCCGTACGCACAAGGGCCTCCTCGAGAAGCTGTTCGAGCAGGAGGTGCCGGAGATCTACGAGAAGATCGTGCGCATCGAGTCGTCGGCCAGGGAGCCGGGCGCGCGCGCCAAGATCGCGGTCTCGAGCCGCGACCGCGACGTCGATCCGGTCGGCGCCTGCGTCGGCATGAAGGGCTCGCGGGTCCAGGCGGTGGTGCAGGAGCTCCGGGGCGAGAAGATCGACATCGTCCCCTACTCGGAGGATCCGGCGCGCTTCGTGTGCAACGCGATCGCGCCCGCCGAGGTGTCGCGGGTGGTGATCGATGCCGAGACCCACACGATGGAGCTCATCGTCCCCGACGACAAGCTGTCGCTCGCGATCGGCAAAAAGGGCCAGAATGTGCGGCTGGCGTCGCAGCTCACCGGCTGGCGCATCGACATCCACTCGGAGTCGAAGGTGCGCGAGCTCGAGGAGCACGCCAAGCGCTCGATGGCCGAGATCGAAGGCTCGTCCGAGGAGCTGGCGTCGACGCTGTTCAAGCTCGGCTGGCGCTCGGCCTCCGACGTGGCGACCGGCAAGGTCGAAGAGCTCGGCGGCGTGCCGGGGATCGGCGGCGAGGCCGGCGCGGTGCGGATCAAGGAAGCGGCGGCGCGCCAGGTCGAAGTGGAAAAACAGCGCGCGGCCGAGGCGGCCAGGCGGGCGGCCGAAGAGGCGGCGCGCCAGGCGGCCGAGGCCAAGAAGTCGGATGAGGAGCGGCTGCTGTCGGTGCGCGGCATCGGCGAGAACACCCTGCCGGGGCTCTACCAGGGCGGCTACACCTCGGTGCAGAAGTTGAACGCCGAGAGCGACGTGGCGCGGCTGGCGGAGTCGACCGGAATCGGAATGAAGAAGGCGCGCCAGCTCAAGCACTGGGTCAAGGTCTATCTCGGCGAGCTCGATCCTTCGACGCCGGAGCCCGCCGACGAGCCGGAGCTGGTGCCGCAGTCGCAGCTCGACGCGGGATGGACCGAAAAGGGAGGCGGCAACGAGCAGGAGACGCACTAGTTGCCGCAGCGGACCTGCACCGGCTGTCGCCGGGTCGATGAGCAGGCGAAGCTGATGCGTTTGGTGGTGGATGGAAACGGGAGAGTGAGAGTCGACAAATTGAGGATGCAGCCGGGGCGCGGAGCCTATGTTCACCTCGACCGAACCTGCGTCGAGAAGATGGTGAGAGACGGCGGTCTTCAGCGATCGTTTCGTAAACGGACTCAGCCGCTCGAGGGCGGACGGCTGTGGGCATTTTTGACCGAGGAAGAAGAAGGATCTTGAACATGAACACTGGTGAGAGGGTTGCGGGCCCGACGGGCTCGAACATGGAGGCGGGCAAGGTGCGGCTCTACGAGGTCGCCAAGGACCTCGGGCTGGCCAACAAGGACCTGGTGGCCAAGGTCCGCGCGCTCGGCATCGAGGTGAAGAACCACATGTCGAACCTCGACGTCGAGGACGTCGCGCGGGTCAAGCGCGCGCTCGATAAAGAGCGGCAGGCCAACCTGGTCGAAGAGCGGCTGAGCTCCACCGTCATCCGCCGCCGCTCCAAAGACGGAACCCAGCTCCGCGCGCCGGCTCCGGCGCCGGCGGCGCCGTCCACCCTGCGCCCTGCGCCCAGGACCGAGCGCCTCCCTTCCGACGAGCCCGAGCTGCGCGCGGTCGAGTCGCCCGAGCCGGTCGAGTCGGTGGAGATGGAGCGGCCGCGCGAAGTCGCCGCCGAGGCGCCGCGCGAGACCCGCCCGGCCGCGCGCCAGGTCGAAGAGCGTGTCGAGCGGCCCGCCCCCGAGCTGCACGCCGAGCCGGCGGAAGCCAAGCCCGAGCCGCGCGCTTCGCATCCCGCGTCGCATCCGGCGGAGAGCGAGCGTCCGGAGGCGCGTCCGGCGGAGGCCAAGCCCGCCACCGAGCCGAAGAAGGACGAGCCGACCCGACTCGGCCCGACCGGCCGGGTGATCGAGCTGCCGCTGCCGCGCATCGAGATCCGCCAGGCCGATCCGCGCGATCGCTTCGCCGCCCGCGACACCCGCACCATGCCGGGTCAGCGCCGCGAGATGCCCGGGGGGCGGCACGACCGCTTCCAGCCCGGCAAGAAGCGGGCGCAGGCCGGCAAGAAGCAGAAGCAGACCCAGATCACCACCCCCGCCGCGCACAAGCGCGTGGTCAAGATGGACGAGACCATCACCGTCGGGGAAATGGCCAAGCAGATGGGCGTCAAGGCGACCGACGTCCTCAAGAAGCTGTGGTCGATGGGGATGACCGGCATCACCTTGAACAACAGCATCGATCAGGATGCGGCGACGCTGGTGACCACCGACTTCGGGTTCGAGGTCGAGTCGACGGCGTTCAAGGAGGCCGACGTCTTCGCCGCCGTCGAGGACAAGCCGGAGGATCTCCAGCCGCGCGCGCCGGTGGTCACCATCATGGGCCACGTCGACCACGGCAAGACCTCGCTGCTCGATGCGATCCGCTCGACCAACGTCGCCGAGGGCGAGGCGGGCGGCATCACCCAGCACATCGGCGCGTACAAGATCAAGACCGAGGAGGGGCAGGAGGTCGTGTTCCTCGACACCCCGGGCCACGAGGCGTTCACCGCCATGCGCGCCCGCGGCGCCCAGGCCACCGACATCGTGGTGCTGGTGGTGGCGGCCGACGACGGCGTGATGCCGACGACGGTGGAGGCGCTCAACCACGCCAAGGAGGCGGAGGTCACCATCATCGTCGCGGTCAACAAGATCGACAAGGCGGGCGCGCAGCCGGAGCGAATCCGGCAGCAGCTCTCCGAGCATGGGCTCATCCCCGAGACCTGGGGCGGCGAGACCATCTACGTCGACGTCTCGGCGCGCACCCGGCAGGGCATCGATCAGCTCCTTCAGATGATCGCGCTTCAGTCCGAGGTGCTCGAGCTCAAGGCCAACCCGAACAAGGACGCGCGCGGCACCGTCGTCGAGGCCAAGCTCGACCGCAACCGCGGCCCGATGGCGACCGTGCTGGTGCAGGACGGCACCCTCAAGCTCGGCGACACCGTGGTGGCCGGCGAGTACATCGGCAAGGTGCGCGCGATGCTCGACGAGAAGGGCCGCCCGGTCAGCGAGGCGGGCCCGTCGACCCCGGTCGAGGTGCTCGGCATCGGCGGCGTGCCCGAAGCGGGCGAGTCCTTGAACGCTGTTCAAGACGAGAAGCAGGCCAAAGAGCTGGTCGAGCACCGCCGCGACACCCGCCGCAAGAAGGAGCTGGCCGGCACCGCCAAGGTCTCGCTCGAGAACATCCTCGAGAAGATCAAGGAGGGGGCGGTCAAGGAGCTCAAGGTCGTGCTCAAGGCCGACGTGCAGGGCTCGTCCGAGGCGCTCAAGGCCTCGCTCATCGGGCTGTCGACCGACACGGTGAAGGTGGACGTGATCCAGAACGGCGTCGGCGGCATCACCGAGAGCGACGTCAACCTGGCCAAGGCCGGTAACGCGATCATCGTCGGCTTCAACGTTCGTCCCGCCGGCAAGGCGCACCAGCTCGCCGAGCAGGAGGGCGTCGACGTCAAGCTCTACGACATCATCTACGAGGCGCTCGACGACGTGAAGAAGGCGATGGCCGGGCTGCTCGCGCCGGTCAAGCGGGAGAAGCCGCTCGGCAAGGCCGAGGTGCGCCAGACCTTCACCATCCCGAAGGTCGGGACCATCTGCGGCGCGTCGGTGCTCGAGGGCACCATCCGGCGCAACTCGCAGGTGCGGCTGGTGCGCGACTCGGTGCAGCTCTATCAGGGCAAGCTCGCGTCGCTCAGGCGCTTCAAGGACGATGTCCGCGAGGTGGTGCAGGGCTACGAGTGCGGCATCGGGATCGAGAACTTCAACGACATCAAAGTCGGCGACATCATCGAGGCGTTCGAGATCGAGGAGATCGCCGCCACGCTGTAACCGCGTGATCGTTGCAACGCTCGCTAAGGCTCGCTAGGGCATGGTCGTCGGAGTCTGCCGCGTCACCTTGATGCTCCCGGAGAGCCATTCGCTGAAAGAGAAGCGGATGGTGCTCCGGCGCATCAAGGATCGGGTCCAAAACAAGTTCAACTGCGCGATCGCCGAGGTCGGCGACCAGGACGAGTGGCAGTCGGCGCAGCTCGGCTACGCGGTGGTGTCGAACGAGCTCGGCTTCACCCAGGCGATGGTGCAGAAGGTGCTTCAGTTCATCGAGGACCTGGCGGTCGCCAAGATCACCGACGACGAGCAGGACTTCATGAACTACGGCGACGCCGATCTCGACGAGGCGCGCGACCCGCGTCACTGGGAACCCGAGGAGGACTGAGGTGAGCCGAGCCGAACGGTTCGCGGCGGTGGTGCAGGAGGAGCTGGCGATGCTCCTCGGCGAGGTCAAAGATCCGCGCGTGAGCGAGGCGGGCCTGATCACCGTCACCCACGTGCGGGTCTCCGACGATCTCGGAGTCGCCCGGGTGCTGCTCACCGTGCACGGCGCGACCGAGCTCGAGCAGGCGAAGCTGCTCGAGGGGCTGAAGAGCGCTTCGTCCTATCTGCGGCGCCAGCTCGGGCGGGCGCTCCAGTCGAAGAAAGTCCCGGAGCTGCGCTTTCACCTGGACGAGACCGACGCGCGCGCCGACCGCGTCGAGACGCTGTTGCGCGAGATCGCCGGCGAGAAGCCCGGCGAGAAGAAGGAATGACCGCGCCGCTCGACGAGGTGGTCGCGCTGGTCGCCCGCGGGCACCGATTTTTGTGCACCGCCCACGCGCGACCCGACGGAGACGCGCTCGGCTCGATGCTCGCCACCGCCCACGCCCTGCGCGCGCTCGGTAAAGAGGTCGTGCTCTACGATCACGATCCGCCGCCATCCCGGCTCGCCTTTCTCCCCGGCGCGAGCGAGGTCGTCACCTCGGCGCCGAAAAGTCCCTTCGACGCCACCTTCGTCCACGACTGCGGTGACCGGCGGCTGCTCGGTGACCGATTTCCGCCGCGCGAGGTGACCGGCCCGGTGGTGGTGCTCGATCATCACGGGACCACCCGCGACTTCGGCGATCTGGTGGTGCGCGATCCGTCGGCGTCGGCGGTCGGGGTGATCGTCGCCCGCCTGTGCGCCGCGCTCGGGGTTCCGCTCTCCCGGGAGATCGCTGAATGTTTGTGGTGCTCGCTGGTCTCCGACACCGGCTGGTTCCGCTATTCGTCGACCGACCTCGAGACCATGGAGCTCGCGGCCGCGTGCGTGCGCGCCGGAGCCGAGCCGTGGGCGTTCGCGCGCAAGAGCGAAGAGGAGACGCCGGTCGCGCGGCTGCGCCTTCTGCAAGAGGTCTTAAAGACGCTCGAGCTGGCCGGTGAGCCGCCCCGGCGGGTGGCGCTCCTGACCCTCGACGAGGCGATGCTCGGCCGCGCCGGCGCCGGCCCCGAATTGGCCGAAGGATTCGTCAACTACGCGCGCGGGCTCGAGGGCGTCGAGGTCGGCGCGCTCCTCACCGTCACCCGCACTCAGGTGCGCGCCAGCCTGCGCGGCAAAGGCGGCGTCGATCTCGGCGCGGTCGCGGCGGCGTTCGACGGAGGAGGGCACCACAACGCGTCGGGCTGCACGCTCGCGCTGCCGTTTGCCGAGGCGCGCAAAAAGCTCCTCGAAGCGATCGCGAACGCGCCGTCATGATCGCCGGGGTGCTGGTGGTCGACAAGCCGCGCGGGCCGACCTCGTTCGACGTGGTCGCCGAGGTGCGCCGCCGCTTCGGCGAAAAGCGGGTCGGGCACGCCGGCACGCTCGACCCGATGGCGACCGGCATCTTGCCGGTGTGTCTCGGCGAGGCGACCAAGCTGGTGCCGTTTCTGATGGCCGGCGACAAGAGCTACCAGGCCGAGGCGCTGTTAGGCCGCAGCACCGACACCCTCGACGCCGAGGGCAAGGTGACCGGCGAGCGCGACGCCTCGCACCTGGTTCGCGCCGACGTGGAGAGCGCGCTTGGGCGCTTTTCGGGAAAGATCCTTCAGCGGCCGCCGATGCACTCGGCGATTCGGGTGGCGGGAAGGCGCCTCTACGAGCTGGCGCGGCAGGGCCAGGAGATCGAGCGCGAGGCGCGCGAGGTGGAGATCTTCGCGATCACCCTCGACGCGTTCGAGCCCGGCCAGGCGGCGCGGGTCCGCTTCAGCGTGCGCTGCGGCAAGGGCACCTATATCCGCTCGCTCGCCGCCGACCTCGGCGAGGCGCTGAGAGTCGGCGCGCACCTGACCGCGCTGCGCCGCACCCGGGTCGGACCGTTTTCGCTCGACCGGGCGGTCGCGCTCTCGGCGCTCGGCGAGCTC
>JANWLJ010000112.1 GCA_025450955.1 Polyangium sp. (in: bacteria)
CGCAAGACCTGCGTGCCGCACTCGGAGTCGACCGCAGCGGTGCCGTCGCAGCTCTCGGTCTCGTCCATGCACCCGGGCGCCCGAGAGAACACGCAGCTCGTGTCGGTGCCGTTGGCGGAGGTGGTGGTGGCGCAGGTGGCGCCCGAGAGGGCGGCGGCGCAGTCGAGGCGCGTCTCGAGGTGGGTCGCGCTGTCGCACGAGACGATCTTGCTGCCGTCGCAGCGCGCGGGCGCGTTGGGATCGCAAGCGTTGCCGTCGGTGCAGGCGGAGGCGCCGTTGGCGGTTCCGCAGTGCTCGCCGAGCTGGGTGCAGTCGATGAGCGAGAGTCCCCAGCCGTCGATGCAGCCGACCAGCGTGTCGCCGTCGCAGGCGGGGGCCGGGTGCGCGTTGCACCAGCTCGGGCCGTGGTCTCGCGAGGCGCAGTTGAGCGCGTCGGTGCAGTTGTCGTGCGAGTTGGCGCAGTCGATGTAGCGCGCCAGATCTTGCGCCGACGGGCCGAAGAGAATTCCGATGCCGGTCGCGAGCCCCTCTTCGAATTGGGTCACGCACGCGCCGCCCGGCGAAATCGGCGGCGTGGGAAAGCACGAGACCTCCATCGCGCAGGCGCGCCGGATCGCGTCCGGATGGACCGGCTCGGGAGAGAACAGTCCGCCGCCCGAGCTGCCGCACCCGACCAGTAGCAGGGCCAATACCCACCCATTTCGCATGAGCGACCTCCCGCTTCATCGTACTCGTTTTTGGGCGCTTCGCGAAAACGGCGAATCAGCGATAAAGGAGCGCAAACGCGACCGCGAACAGCGCGGCGCCGAAGGTGAGCCAGGCGACTTGATCGCCGACGTGGCCGCTGTGAAGCCGCCGGAGCGGGCGCCAGAAGATGTTGAGCTTGCCGGCCGCGCGGCGGCGCATCGCAAATGGCAGGCGGCTGCGCGCCAGGGTGAGAAACGCGAGCGCGAGCGCGGCCAGAGGAGGAATCACCGCGTGCACCCACGACGGCGGCGCAAGGTGCGGCGCGATCGACTCGGCCTGCGCGCCGCGCAGCACCCGGGCGAGGTAACCCGCGTGATCGGCGAGCTGGCCGGCGGCGTTCGCGATCGACTGGCGCAGCGGCGGCCAGAGATTCCACAAGGTGCCGCAGATGAGCGCGGCGATCGGCGCGAGCAGCATCGGCACCGGCACCCGCCTCGGCGAGGGCGCGGTCTCCGGCGCTTCACCCTCGATGCCGCCGACGTCGGGCGCCTCGGGCTCGCGCGCGCCGAAACCGAGAAAGATGCGCCCGGCGGCCCGGAGCGCGGCGGCGGCGGTGACGATGCCGGCGAACCAGGAAATGATCACGAACCCGTGCAGGTGCTGCTTCATCGCCAGATCGTCGAGGAGCGAGTCGCCGAGCAGCGTGCCCCACGGCGCGCCCGCCAGCCCGAGCGCGGCGAGCGCCAGGATCGCGCCGACCAGCGGATGAGAGCGGCCGCGCCCGCGCAGCTTGATCTCGTCGACGTCGCGCAGGGTGTGCAGCACCAGCCCGGCGGAGAGAAACAGCGCGGCCTTGGTCAGGCCGTGGCCGACCAGGTAGGCGATCCCGCCGGCCAGCCCCTTCGGCGAGGCGAGCGCCCAGGCCGACAGCGCGATGCCCATGTGGCTCGCGGTCGAGTAGGCGAGCAGGCGCTTTAGGTGGCGCTGCGCGAACGCCATCACCGCGCCGAGCACCGCGGTGATTCCGCCAGCGACGAGAAAGACGTCGCGCAGGCCGCCCGGCACCGGCAAGACGCCGGCGAAGATCGCGCTGTGCACCCGTACGATCCCGAAGATGCCGAGCTCGACCATGATCCCGGAGAAGAGGACGCACACCGGCGTCGGCGCGACCGCGTGGGCATCGGCGAGCCAGAAGTGAAACGGCACGATCGCGCCCTTGACCAAAAACGCGAGGGTGAGGGAGAAAAAAGCGATCACCACCAGGAGATCGGGGGTGGGGCCGATCGCTCTACCCAGCTCGGCGAGGTTGAGCGCGCCGGTCCGGCCGTAGAGGAGCGCGAGCCCGACCACGATGAAAAACGCGCCGATGGTGTTGGTGACCGCGAAGTTGATCGCGCCTTGAAGCGGCGCCGGCTCCTCGGCCTTGTAGGCGCACAGCCCGAAGGCGGCGGCGCTCATCAGCTCGAACCAGACGAACAGGTTGAAGAGGTCGCCGGTCAAACAGAAGCCGCACACTCCGGCGAGGAAGATGAGCATGAGCGCGTGAAACAGCGCGCCCACCGAGTCGAAGTAGTGCAGCGAAAAGAGGAGCGCGAGGGTGGTGAGCAGGCCGCCGGTGCTGGCCAGGATCGCGCCCGCTTCGTCGACGACGAACGCGATTCCGAGCGGCACCCCGCTGCGCAATTTCCAGCCGCCGAACCAGTAGACGATCGGATGGTGCGCGGCCTCGATCGCCAGATAGATCGTCGCGCAGGTGACCAAGGTGGCCACCGCGATCGCGATCGCGTCGGCGAGCCGTCTCGGGGTGTGCTTGCCGCCGAAGCCGAGCAAGGCGGCGGTCAAGAGCGGCAGCGCCACCGGAATCGGCGGCAGGATCGCGGAGAAGCTCATCCGCGCAGCACGCGCATGCACGCGGGATCGACGGTGCCGAGCCGCTCGTAGAGCTGCACCGCCATCGCGAGCAGGAGCGCCATCACCGTCGCCTCGACCACGATGTCGGTGAGCATCAGCGCCTGCACGATCGGATCGACCACCGACTGTCCGGGGTGGGTGCCGACCAGCACCGGCGCGACGCCGCCTGCGCGCCAGCCGATGCCCATGAGCAGCACGTAGGTCGCGGTCTGAAGGAGAGCGAGGCAGAGGACGAGGTGCACCAGGTTGCGGCTCGAGACGATTCCGTACAGGCCCCAGCCGAACAGCCAGGCCGCGACCAGATAGGGCACGAACCAGAGCGTCATGACGAGCCCGCGCGCTCGGCGAGCGCCTCTTCGACGAAGCTGGTGACGAGCAGGACGAAGCCGCCGGCCACCTCGCGGCCGGTCGCCACCGAGAGGAGCGCGATGGTGCCGCCCGAGTGCGCGGTCGCGATCGGTCCGAGCGGAAGAAGGTTGGCGAGGAAGCTGAGGCCGGCGAGCAGGCCGGCGAATCCGAGGAGCGCGTAGGCGAGGGCGCCTACCGCTTCGAACGCTTCGACGACCGGCTTCGGCGTGGCCCGCTCGTAGGCGCGCGCGTCGCCCGCGAGATAGAGCAGCACCCAGGCGGTGGCGACGATCACGCCGCCTTGAAAGCCGCCGCCCGGCGTGAGCTGACCGTGGGTGATGATGTAGAGGCCGAAGGTGAGGGTGACGCCGATCATGCCGAGCCCGAGCGCGCGCACCGCTTCGCTGGTCGGCGGCGCGCGGCGGGTCTGGCGCTCGTCTTCGCGATCGTCGCAGGCAGGCTGCTCGTCCGATTTGCGGAGGATGAGCAGCACCCCCATCACCGACGCGAAGAGGATGAGCTCCTCGCCGAGGGTGTCGAAGCCGCGATAGTCGAAGTTGATCGCGGTGACCACGTCGGTGACGTGGCGCTCTCTCACCGCGGCGCCGACCAGCAGATCGCCGTAGAGGCTGTGGCCCGCGCCCGAGCGCGGAAGCTGGACCATCGCCGCCGCGAGCAGGCCGATAAGCGGCACCCCGCCGATGAAAAAGAGAATGGTGCGGCCGCGCGCGCCCGGATCGAGCTCGTCACGATCGTCGCTCATCCCTGTCGCTCCTTTTTCAGCCGCGCGCGGGTGGCGTCGGCCTCCTCCTGATGGCGGCGCATTCGCGCCAAGGTGAGCAGCACCAGGATCGGCAGCGCCACCGCGCCGACCACGAATTGCGCGAGCGCCACGTCGGGCGCCTGGAACGCCAAACACGCGAGGCCGAAGAGCAGGCCATAACAGGTAAACGCGATCACCTGCGCGCGCGGAGCGCGGGTGAGGACCACCACCGGCCCGACGACCACCAGCGCGCCGAGCGCGCCGAGCTGGAGCACGGTCTCGGCGTCGAGCGTCACCGGCCCTCCTGCGCGGCCGCTTCCTCGTCGGTGAGCGCGCCGTACGGCCGGCCGTCCCGCACCCGGTGCGCGCGCGCGGTCGCGTGGGTGACCACGCCGTTGACTGCGTTCAGCACCACCGCGACCACCAGCATCTTGAGCGCCGGCTGCTTGTCGTGGACGCCGAAAAAGAGCGCGATGGCGAACAAGAGCGGCGCGATCGAGGCGGGCGGAGCGAGAAAATGGAGCCGCTGGTAGGAGTCGCGCATCGACAGCGCGCCGACCGCGCTCGCCAGGTTGAGCGCGACCGCCAGGCCGGCCAGGATCGCGGCGACGACGATCACAGCCAACGCTCGAGGAAGCGGGCGAACACCAGCCCGGCGCCGAACGCCAGGATCGCGACGGTGAGCCCGATATCGACGAACGGCGGCCGATCGATCCCGACCGCCCACAAAAAACAGATCTGCGACAGGAGCACGCCCGCCAGCTCGACCCCGATCAGCCGATCGATCAGCCGTCCGCGCAGCGCCAGGATCGCGCAGGGGATGAGGCCGAGGCACATCACCAGCGCCGAAATTTTCCAGATCACGGCCTGGCCCCGAGCCGCACGGTCATGACCGGCACCGCGCTCTTTTTGATCTGGTGATAAAGGAGGGTGTTCTTCTCGCTGTCGATGCCGATGACCACGAAGTTCGGGGTCATGGTGGTGTAGCCGATCGCGAGCGCGCGACGGACCGCGTGATCGGGGTCATCAGCCTCGCCGGCCTCGAAGGGGACGCTCAAGAGGAGCGACTCCGCTTTGCGCGAGGTGAAGAGGTGCAGCGCCAGCACCTCGAAGATGCTCAAGGTGTCGACGAGAAAGCTCCACGGCAGGCGCCAGATTTGAAACAGCAGGCGCGGCTTGGCGGCGAGCGCGATCAGGTGCGCGCGCCAGGTCACCTCGCTGGCGGCCCCGGCCAAAAGCGCGCAGGCGGCGCCGATGAGGAGCTCGTCGGCGGTGAATTTCTCGACGAGCAAGAGCCACAGCCCGAACCACAGCAAGCTGGTGGCCCCTACCCGCAACGCGAGACGCACCCTCGGTTCGTAGGCATACGGCCGCCTACTGCAACGGCTGCACGCGCCGTCCGCGCGGCTCGCTTCTTGCGAGAAATTTCGGGCCGTGAAGGCGGTGAAATTTTCGACGACGCTCGAGCCGATTCGGGCCGCCGAGCAGGCGGGGCTCAGGTGGGTGAGTGACGATCGCGCGGGCATCCGTCGCGTGCGCGCCGGAAAAACATTTCGCTACCTCGACCCGCACGGCGCGCCGGTGCGCGATGAAAAGACGCTCGCGCGCATCGCCGGATTGGCGGTGCCGCCGGCGTGGACCGACGTGTGGATCTGTCCGAGCGAGAGCGGGCACCTCCAGGCCACCGGCCGCGACGCGCGCGGCCGCAAGCAGTACCGCTATCACCCGCGCTGGCGCGCCGAGCGCGACGCGACCAAGTACGACAAGTTGGTCCTGTTCGGCGCCGCGCTGCCGCAGATTCGCGCGCGGGTCGAGCGCGATCTCGGCCGTCCCGGGCTGCCGCGCGAGAAGGTGCTCGCCACCGTGGTGCGCCTGCTCGCCACCACCTCGATTCGGATCGGCAACGAAGAGTATGCGCGCACCAATCACTCCTTCGGGCTCACCACCTTCCGCGACCATCACGTCGATGTA
>JANWLJ010000113.1 GCA_025450955.1 Polyangium sp. (in: bacteria)
CCTGCGCCACCAGACCGACGTTGAACGCCAGCCGCACCCGGTGCAGATAGTCGATGAGCTCGGGCTGCCCGACCGCGTAGCCGACCCGCAGCCCGGCCAGCCCATAGATTTTGGAAAACGTCCGCAGCACCACCAGCCGCGGCCGCGCTGAAAGATAGCTCATTGCGTCCGGATGGTCCGCCGCGCGCGCATATTCGAAGTAGGCCTCGTCGACGGCGAGGATCACCCGCGCCGGCAGCGCGTCGAGGAGCCGCTCGAACCTCGCTTTCGTCGCATAGACGCCGGTCGGATTATTCGGGTTGGCGAGAAAGACGATCTTGGTGCGCGGCGTGACCGCGGCCGCGAGCGCGTCGAGGTCGTAGGCGAAGCCCGGACCGTTCGGCGTCTCGCGAAACGGCCGCCGGTGCGCCTCGGCCGAGAGCCGATAGCAGGCGAACGAGCAGGCCGGCGCCAGCACCTCCTCGTCGCTCTCGCAAAAAGTCTGGATGAGCAGATCGATGAGCTCATTCGAGCCCTGGCCGACCGCGATCTGCCGCGGCGAGACTCCGTGGCGCTCGGCGAGCGCGGCGCGCAAGTAGAACGACCCACCGTCGGGATAGCGGTGCACGCTGCCGAGCGCGCGCGCGGCGGCGGCCATCGCTTTCGGCGACGGGCCGAGCGGGTTTTCGTTCGAGGCGAGCTTGATCGCGCCCTCTTTCGGCCACGCGCCGCCGAGCTCGCGCGCGAGCTCCTCGAGCGGCTTGCCCGGCTCGGACGGCGCGATCTGCGCGCTCGCCGCCGACACCAACAGATCGAGATCCTCTCTCATGGCTGCTCCGGCTGATCCGCCCGCGGATACGAGCCGAGCACCTTGACGTGCTCGCAGGCGCCGCGCAGCCCCTCGACCGCTTTGGCCACCGGCTCGTCGTCGATGTGCCCGTCGAGATCGATGAAGAAGACGTAGTCCCACGCGCGCCGCCTCGACGGCCGCGACTCGATGCGGGTCAAGTTGATGCCGCGCTCGGCGAGCGGCCCGAGCATTTTGTACAGCACGCCCGACTGATCTTTGACCGAGAGCATGAGCGAGGTCTTGTCGCGGCCGGTGCGCACCGCCGCCTGCCGCCCGATCACCAAAAAGCGGGTGACGTTCTTCGCCTCGTCCTCGATCTTGGCCTTGGCGATCCGCAGATCGTAGAGCTGTCCCGCCAGCTCACTCGCCACCGCCGCCGCCACCGGATCGTCCTTGGCCAGCCGCGCCGCCAGCGCCGTCGACGCCACTTCGATGAGCGCCGCCTTCGGCAAATTCGCGCTCAGCCAACCGCGGCACTGCGCGAGCGCCTGCGGGTGCGAATAGACTTTTTGAATCCCGTCGAGCGTGCCCGAGCGATCGAGCAGGCAGTGGCTCACCTCGAGCACGATCTCGGCGGAGATGAGCGCGTCGGAGTCCATGAATACGTCGAGGGTGGAGTTGACCACGCCCTCGGTCGAGTTCTCGATCGGCACCACCGCCAGATCGGCGAGCCCGCGATCGACCTCGCCGAACACGCCGGCGATCGTCGCCGCCGGCACGTAGCGCGCCGACAGCCCGAAGCGCGAGCGCGCCGCCATATGGGTGAACGTCGCCTCCGGACCGAGAAACGCCACCCGAAGCGGATGCTCGAGCGACAAGCAGGCGCTGATCACCTCGGAAAAAACCGCCCGCAGCGCCTCGGTGGGAAACGGCCCCGCGTTCATCTCCTGCAGCCGCTCGACGATCTGCCGCTCGCGATGCGGCACATAGAACGGCTGCGCGAGCGCGGCCTTGAGCGCGCCGACCGACTTGACCAGCCGCGCGCGCTCGTTGAGCAGCCGCAACAGCTCGTCGTCGACGGCGTCGATGGCCTTTCGCAGCTCGGGGAGCGTGGACACGGGCAAAGCCTATCCGCTCCGCGCCCCCTGTTCAAACGATTTGGCCTGCTATACTTTGCTGCGCATGGCGCTGCCAACGGACCAAGCAAGCCAGCTTCTGTCTCACGGTTACCTGGTCGCGTTCGCCGGCGTTTTCGTCGCCGGCTTCCTCACCAGCCTGACCCCGTGCGTCTATCCGATGATCCCGATCACCGTGAGCCTGTTCGGCGGCCGCGGCGAC
The DNA here is from genome assembly GCA_025450955.1 of Polyangium sp. (in: bacteria). Taxonomy (GTDB): domain Bacteria; phylum Myxococcota_A; class Polyangia; order Palsa-1104; family Palsa-1104; genus JANWLJ01. Next base: position 2,108 of record JANWLJ010000113.1, read on the forward strand.
GACGTCCCGCGCTCGCGGGCGATGGCGCTCGCCGCTTCGTACGTGGGCGGCATCGCGGTGATGTACAGCGCGCTCGGCGTCTTCTTCGGGCTGGCCGGCAAACAGTTCGGCACCTTCATGGCGAACCCATGGGTGATCTTTCCGATCGCGATCTTCTTTTTGGCGATGGCGGCGTCGATGTTCGGCGCCTTCGAATTGGCGCTGCCTTCGGGCGCGCAGCAGCGGCTCTCCACCATCGGCGGCAAAGGCTTCGCCGGCGCCTTCTTGATGGGGCTGGTCGGCGGAATCATCGCCGCGCCCTGCACCGGCCCGGTTTTGGCGTCGCTCCTTCTCTACGTCGCCAAGACCCGCTCGGTGATGATGGGCGGCAGCCTGCTCTTTACCTACGCGCTCGGGATGGGCGTGCTCTTCTTCCTCATCGCCGCCTTCGCGGTCGCGCTGCCGAAATCGGGCGCGTGGATGGAGGCGGTCAAGAGCGTCTTCGGGGTGCTGATGATCGTCGCCGCGCTCTATTTTCTGAGAAACGTCTCGCCGACGATCGCCGCCTTCGGAAAAAAGACCGGCCTTTTTTTAGCGCTCAGCATCGCGGCGATCGCCATCGGCGTGATCGCCGGCGGCATCCATCTGTCCTTTCACGACGGCCTCGGGGTGAAGCTGCGCAAGGCGCTCGGCATCCTCGCGATCTCGATCGGCTGCCTCGGCGTGATCGGCTTCGTGCTCGCGCCCAAAGAGGCCGCCGCCGCCACCCACAAGCTCGAGTGGGTCAAGGGCGAGGCGGCCGGCATCGCCGCCGCCCGGCGCGATCACAAGCCCGCGCTCCTCGATTTCTACGCCGACTGGTGCATCCCCTGTAAAGAGATGGAGCTCAAGACCTTCGACGCGCCGGAGGTCTCCGCCGAGCTCGAGCGCTTTCAGCTCGTCAAGGTCGACTGCACCAGCGACGACGATCCCCAAGTGGTGGCGACCAAGAAGCGCTACGGCGCCGCCACGCTGCCGACGGTGGTGCTGATCGATTCGTCGGGCAAGGTGGTCACCAAGATCGATCATCTGGTCACGCCGCAGGAGCTGTTGCCGCTTCTTCGCCGCGTGAAGTAGCATCGGCCGATGCGGTTCGCGGTGACCGGCCTCGGGGTGCTCTCCCCCATCGGCAACGGCGAAGAGGCGTTCTTCGCCGCGCTGGCGAGCGGTCGCTCGGGCGTGACCCACGATGCGCCCGGGGCCGAGAGCGGTTTTCCGTTCGCCGCGCGCATCGGCGACTTCGAGCCGCGCCGCCACATCGCGCCCGCGGCGATGCGGAGAATGCCGCGCCTGTCGCAGCTCACCGTCGTCGCCGCGCGCCAGGCGCTCGGTCAGGCGCGCGCGCCCTACGATCCGAGCCGCGTCGGCGTGGTGCTCGGCACCGGCCTCGGCACGCTCGACGAGACGATGTCGTTCGTAAAGGGCGTCGTCCAAGACGGTCCGGAGGCCGCCTCGCCGATGACCTTTCCGGTCTCGGTGATGAACGCCGCCGCCGGCCAGCTCGCGCTCGAGTGCGGCCTCCGCGGCGTGAACTCGACGGTGAACCACCGCGATCATTCGTCCTTGTCGGCGCTCTCGATGGCGTGCGATCTGCTCGAGCTCGGCCGCGCCGATGCGCTCCTGGTCGGCGGCGTCGACGAGCTGAGCCTGCCGGTGCACCACGCCTTCATGTTAATGGGCGGCGTGAGCCGCACCGGGATGCGCCCCTACGATCTCGGGCGCGACGGGCTCGTCCCCGGCGAGGCGTCGGCGCTGGTGCTGCTCGAGCGCGAAGCCGATGCGCGCGCGCGGTCGGCCCGTATTCGCGCGATCGTCGCCGGCCGCGGCGAGAGCGGCGAGGCGCGCCCGCGGGTCGGTTGGGGCCACGCCGAGAGCTGGCCCGAGGCGGCGCGCGCGGTGCGCGAAGCGGCGGGCGACGCGGCCGAGATCGGTTGGATCGCCGGCTCGGGCAACGGCACCTCGCTCGACGAGCGCGAGCTCGAGACGCTCGCCGCCGGCCTCGGACGGCGCGTCCCGGTCTCCTCGATCCTGGCGCAGATCGGCGAGTCGTTCTCGTCGAGCATGCTGCGGGTGCTGGCGGGGATCTACGCGCTCGAGCGGCAGATGATCCCCGGCACCTCGGGCCTCGAGCGCGCGCCCGCAGGATGGGACGCGGACCTGGTTCGTCAGCCTCGCGCGGCGCGGCTCGACGCGGTGCTGGTGCCGTCGTTCGCCCAGGGCGGCGCGAATCTCGCGGTGCGCCTCGAGCGCCCGCTCAGTTGATCGGGACCAGCTCGGCGGCGTCGCGGCCGCAGTAGCCGGCGGCGAGATCGTACTTCGACGCGCACAAAGGACAGATCTTGCCGGCCGGTCCCGCCACCGCCAGGTGCTCCGAGATCGACTGCGCCGCGCCGAGCCCCGAGGCGGAGAGCTGCGCGCCGTGGGCCGCCGCGTGCGCGCTCGGCACCAGCTCCTCGGCGTCCATCGGACAAAAGCGCATCCCGGCGAACATGCGACGGCAGCGCGGACAGATGCCGCCGCGATCGCCGAGGCCGCTCGCCTGTCCGTGCTGAAGCCGCGTCGCATCGAGCGGACAGAAGCGCGCGCCGAGCGGAAACTGGCGATGGCAGCTCGGACAGCTCATCGGCAGCGCCGCATCGGACGCGGCCGCCGCGCCCTCTTTCGCGCGCCGCCGCCTGCGGAAAAAAATCGCCAGGCCGAACCCGCCGGCCAGCAGCGCGAGCGCGAAGAGCGCGCCGATCCGCCACCTACCACCGAGCCAACCGAGAAGGTGAAGACCGTTCATTTCACTCCTCGGCCCGTCTCGATCGAGGATAGCAATTGTGCCGGCGCGCGGTCAATTGCGTGCTAGATTCCCGCGCGGGCCGTCGCGAGCGAGTGCCGCTTCGTCCCGCTTGTTTCGATCTCCGGCATGGCATCGAACAGCTCGTATCTCCTCGGGAGTAAGCGCGTCCCGACCCGCTCGGGCGGCGGCCGGCGCTGGCCGCGTCGCCTCGCCTACGGCTTTATCGCCTTCGCGATCGCGCTGCCGCTCGCCTATCTCGTCTTTTTGCGGATGACCCGCATCGAGCCGCCGCCGGTCGATCCGGCGGTGCGCGCCGCCGCGCAAGAGCCGGTGGTGGTCCGCGGCGTGCGCGCCTATCTCGGCAAGAGCTGGATGTCGCGCGAGCGCGGCATCTGGGAAGAGCACCTCGAAGGCGGTCCCTACGCGCTCGGCTACGCGCAGGCGCGCCTCGGCAGTCGCCTCCTTCGCGAGCAGGAGGACTACATGTTCTCCGAGATGAACAAGTGGGTGCCGTCGAAGATCGCCCGCTTCCTCATTCGCGCCGGCGTGCGGCTGCGCTATCGCCACCTCGCCGACTTCATCCCGCTCGAGCGGCAGCTCGAGATGGCCGGGCTCGCCGACGGATCAATCGATCGGCACTCGGACTTTCTGCCCGCCTACCACCGGATCGTTTTTTATCACGCGCTCCACGACATCACCCAGGGCCTCGAGCACTCGCCGCTGCTCGGCTGCTCGGCGTTCGCGGCCGGCGGCGCGGCGACTCCCGGCGGGCACCTCATCCTCGGCCGCAACTTCGACTTCGAGGGGCCGCCGATCTTCGACAGCGACAAGTCGGTGCTGTTCTTCAAACCGACCGGAAAAATTCCGTTCGCGTCGGTGGCGTGGACCGGGATGTCGGGGGTGGTCACCGGGATCAACGCCGAGGGGATCTTCGTCTCGCTCAACGCCGCGCGCACCGACGACAAAGGCAAAGAGGGAATGCCGGTCGAGATCCTGATGCGCCAGATCATGGAGCAGGCGCGCTCGATCAAAGACGTGGTGGCGATGGTGAAGAAGACGCCGCTCATGGTCCCCGACTTTTATCTGGTCGGCGACGGCAAGACCGGCGAGGCGGCGGTGATCGAGCGCAGCCCGACCCGCACCGAGGTGAGGCGCACCTCTCAAAGCACAGGCAGCATCGTGGTCACCAACCACGCGCTCACGCCCGCGTTCGCGGGCGACGCGGAGAACGATCGGCTCAAGCGCTATCTCACCTCGGGCGCGCGCTACGATCGGCTCTCCGAGCTGGTCAAGAAGTGGCACGGCCAGATCGATCCGCAAAAGGCGCTCGAGATCCTGCGCGACAAAAAAGGCGTCGGCGGCGTCGCGCTTGGCCTCGGCAATCGCAACGCGCTCGACGCGATCATCGCCACCCACTCGGTGGTGGTCGACGCGACCAACCTGATCTTGTGGGTGAGCCAGGGGCCGCATTTGAGCGGCCGCTACATCGGCTTCGATCTGAAGAAGGAGCTCGGCGGTCCCGAGTACGCGAGCCGTCCGAACCCGCCCGATCTGCCGGCCGATCCGATCCTCGACACCGACGAGTACCGCAACTTCGTCCTCGCCAAGGCGTCGCTCGCCGCCGCCGAGCAGCTGTGGCGCGAGCACGATCCCGATCGCGCGCTCGAAGAGGTGCGGCGCGCCGAGGGGCTCGAGGAGGCGATGCCTGAGCCGCACAAGCTCGCCGGCGACGCGCTCCGGGCGCGCGGCGATCGCGAAGGCGCGCGCAAGGAGTATCAGCGCTTCCTTCAGCTCTACCCGCCGCACCTCAAAGAGGTCGAAGAGGTGCGGTCGATCCTCGCCACGCTCTGACCGTCAAGAGCGGCGAGCGGCGATTCCCTACTTCCTCGAGAGCCACCAGAGGACGCCGGCCACCGCGCCGCCGGCGAGCGCCAAGAGCGCGAGCACCAGCGCCAGCAGCCACGCCTTCGAGCGCGGCTGAGCTTCGTCGCGCCGGTGGGTGCGCACCTGATCGGTGCCGCTCGCCTCGCGGCCTTTTGGCTTCGGCGCCAAAAGCGGCGCGGCCGGTTGCGACGCGGCGGTCAAGGTCGGCCCCGCCGAGTCGCCGGCGATCACCCGCGCCAGATCGGCGCGCAGCTCCTTGGCGTCGAGGTAGCGCTTGTCGCGCTGCTTCTCGACGAGCCGGAGCACGATGCGATCGACGAGCGGGGAAATCTGCGCGTCCGGCCGGCCGGCAGAGGGCGGCGGCGGCACGGTCTTCAGATGCGCGGTGATCATCTCGCCCGGGGTCTTGGCTGAAAACGGCAGCGCGCCCGTCAAAAGCTCGTAGGCGAGGATGCCGAGCGCGTAGAGATCGCTGCGCCCGTCGAGCTGCGCGCCCATGAGCTGCTCGGGCGACATGTACTCGAGCGTGCCGAGCGTCTGGCCGGCGGCGGTGAGCGCCGGCCCCGACGAGGCCAGCCCATCGCCGCTCACGATCTTGGCGATCCCGAAGTCGAGCACCTTGACGAAGTCGGCGGTGGGCCGCGGCTCGAGATAGACGTTCTCCGGCTTGATGTCGCGGTGGACGATCCCGTGCTCGTGCGCCTCGCCGAGCGACTCGGCGATCCCGTCGAGGACCCGCGCCGCGCGCACCGGAGAGAAGCGCCCCTCCTCGTGCAGGGCCGCGTGCAGGCTCCGGCCGGTCAGAAGCTCCATCGCCAGATACATCACCCCTTCGGGCGACTGATCGAAGTCGTAGACCTGCACCGTGTGCGGCGCGCGCAAGAGCGACGAGGCCTGCGCCTCGCGACGGAAGCGCCCCACCACCTGCGGATCTTTGGCCATCCGCGGGTGCAGCACCTTGAGCGCGACCTCGCGGCCCATTCCGGTCTGGCGCGCGCGATAGACCGCGCCGAAGCCGCCCTCGCCGATCTTGACCTCGACGGCGTAGCGGTTGTTGAGCGTGCGCCCGCTGAGATCGCCGACCGGCGGCTCGACGCGCGCGCTCACCGGCCGGGCCTCGGAGACCGGCGCGGGACGGACCGGCTCGGAGACGGGCGCGGGGCGAACCGGCTCGGGCGCGCGCGCCGCCTGAGGCGCGATGGTGGAGGCGAGCCCGAGATCTTGGGCGGCAAGGCCGGCCGGTTTCTGCATCGGGCTCGGCGATCCCTGAAACATCGTTTTGGCGTTGGTGCGCACCGCCGCCTGCGGGATCACCGCGCCCGGCTGCTGGGTGCCGCACCCGCCGCAGAAGCGCGCGCCCGCCTCGAGCGGAGCGCCGCACTTGACGCACGCCGCGCCGCTCACTCGGCTCCCTCGGCGAGGAGCTCCGAAATCAGATCCACGCGCATGCCGAAGTTGTACCCCGCCAGGCTGCGCGATACCACCGTCTTGCCGTCGGGCGAAGCCTCGGCGTAGCCGCCGGTGTTGACCGCCACCACGTGGCCGGCGCCGTCGAAGATCGGGCTGCCCGAGGTGCCGCCCGAGGTGAACGCCGAGTGCTGGATGAGCCGCTCGTCTTTGACGTCGGCGGCGCGCCCGTCGAGCGTGGTGATGCGGCCGACCACGCCCTCGACGAACGTCGCCTCGGGCGCGCTCACGTCGGCGAGCCGGCCGGGAAAACCGTAGGTGTACATCTGATCGCCGGTGGCGAGCGCCTGATACTCGACGGGCTCGGCGAGCGTCACCACCTTCGGCAGCTTGCGCTCGCCGCCCGGCCGCAGCCATCCGACGTCGGGCGTGATCCCGCCTCCTTTGGGCGCAAAGCCGGAAATCCGCTTCATCGCCGCCACCGGAAAGCGCACCTCGGGGTGGCCGTTCTGCACCACCCAGATCGCGCCGCCGCGCCGCCGATAGTCCTCGGCGTCGGCGACGCAGTGGGCGTTGGTGATCAGCCGATCGGGCGCGATCGCGAAGGCGGTGCAAAAGCCCTGCTCGTCGACGGAGGTCTTGACCGTGACCAAAAAGATCGCGTCGTGATTCTGGCGCGCGATCTCTGCGCCGCTCGATCCCGAGGCGGCTTTGAGCCGGCCGCCGAGCGCGTCGAGCCTCTTTTGCAGCGCGGCCCGCTCGCCCTCGTCGGCGGAGCGCTGCTCATCCATGATCTTCACCATCGCGCGCCGGAGCGCGACGTCGGGCGGCGGGCGAAAACGCCAGACCACGATCACGCCCGCAAGCGTGACGAGCAGCGCCGCGCCGAGACCGATCGCTACCCACTGCATCCGCCGCGAGGTGCCGCGCACCCGCGCGAGCGCCTGATCGATCATCAGCGCGACGGTGCGGCTGCCGGGGCCGCCCGAGCCCGTCTTCGGTTTCGGCTGAGCCGGGTTGAACAGCGTCGGCGGCACGGTGGCGCCGCCCGCGCCCGCGTAGAGGATGCGGCAGCGCGGCCCACCTTCGCCGAGCTCGATCTCGGCGCCCGGCTCAACGAGCGTGCGCGGCGGCGCGATCCGTCCGCCGATGCGGGTACCGTTGGCCGATCCGAGATCGTAGAGATAGAGCGCGCCGCCCTCGACCCGCAGCTCGGCGTGGCGCGAGGAGGCGTCGCGATCGCGATCTTTGTCGAACGCCACCTCGTTCGAGGGATGGCGGCCGAAGCGAATCACCGGAAGATCGTCGAGCTCGAGACGCTGCCCGGCGCGCGCCCCGGCGACGATCTCCACC
>JANWLJ010000114.1 GCA_025450955.1 Polyangium sp. (in: bacteria)
CCGCCCCGCCGCCGGCGGCGAGCCGACTCTCGGCCGCGTGCGCCCACAGCGCCGCCCTCTCCTCGGCGCTCTCGCCCGCCCCTGCCGCGGCCAGGCTCTCGAGCAAGGTGGCGCGGCCGAGCGGATCGCCGAGCGCGCCGAGCACGTCGGCGTAGAGGCGCGCGTGCTCGCTCCGGCTGCGCGCCGGCTCGCCGATCGCGTCGAGGAGCCGCTTGGCCGACTGCGCGTCGCCGGCCAGTTGGTGAAGCTCGGCGCGCCGCAACGACAGCTCGTCGCGATCGGCCGGCGCGCGCGCGATCAGATCGTCGAGCCACTTCGCCTCCGCTTCCGCCTCGCCGCCCTCGCGCGCCAAAAGCGAAAGGCCGCGCGCCGCGCCCTCGCCGATTCCACCCTCGCGCGAAAGCGCATGGGCGCGCTCGAGCGCCGCGCGCTCGTCTTCGCGATCGCCGGCGAGACGATAAAGCCGGGCGCGATCGAGCTCGAGCTCGGCGCGACGCGGTCCGCTCGACTGCGCCGCCGCGCGCGCGAGCAGCTCGGCGGCCGGCACCATCTCGCCCATCGACTCTTCCAGCCGCGCCAGCCGGGCCAGCGTCTCGCCGTCGGGCTCGCCCGATCGCTCGGCGAGCGCGCGCCGGGCCGAGGCCAGATCTTCGACCTCGATGTAGAGGCCGAGCAGCTTCTCCTGCGCGGTTCGCCGCGACTCGCGCGCCGCCGACGGCGAGTGCGCCAGGCGCTGATAGGCGTCGAGCGCGTCGGCGGTGTCGTGCTGCGCCTCGGCGCGCGCGGCGAACGCCTGGAGCACGCCCGGATCGTCGGGGGTGCGCGCGAGCGCGCGCCGATACTGCTCGCGCGCCTGGGTGAGATCGCCCTCCGCCTCGCAGAGCAGGCCAATCCGGGCGCGGGTGCGCGACTCGGCGAGCGCGTCATCGGCCTCCTCGAGGAGCGCCGCCGAGCGGGTGAGCGCCAAGATCGCCGCGCCGCGATCGCCGAGCTGCGCCGAGAGATCGGCATACAGCTCGAAGGCGCGGCGCGAGCGCGGATCGAGTCGGGTCGCCTCTTCGAGATGACGGCGCGCGCCGTCGGGATCGTGCAGCCGGAGCGCGAGCAGCTCGCCCATCTTGAGGAGCGTGGCCGCGCGCGAAAGCGGCGGCGCCTCGATCGCGAGCTGCGCCTGATAGAGCCGCGCGAGCTCGGGCCAGCGTCCGGCCTTGGCGTACTCGACCCCGAGCGCGGCCACCACCCGCTCATCGCCGGGGCAGCGCTCCGCCGCCTGCTCGAAGAGCGCGATCGCCTGCGCCGGCGCTTCGTCGACGGCGGCGCGCGCGGCGGCGAGCGTGGCCCGAACCGCGAGCGCGCCCGGCTGCGCCTCGGCCAGCCGCGCCGCCTCGGCGAGCTGCTCGGCCGCCTCGCCGTTTCGATCGCGGGCGACCGCGGCGGCGGCGAGGCTCAAGCGCGCGTGGAGAAAATCGGGCCAGCGACGAAGGGCGTCGCGCGCGATCAGCTCCGCCTCCCTTAGCGAGCTGTCCCGCGAGCACAACAGATCGAGCAGGTGCTTGGTGAGCGGCTGCGCGAAATCGGGCTCGGCCAGGATCGCCTCGCGGCAGGCGGCGATCGCGCCTGCGAGATCGCTGTGCAGGAGCAGCTCCTCGACGCGGGCGAGCCCGATCGCGCGCGCAGGCGAGGCCGCCGCCTGGCCCGGCTCCGAAGTAAACGAGAGCCGCACTCCGCCCGCGCCGATCGCGATCTCGCCGAGCCGCACCTCGGAGGCCTCGGGCAGCCGCCAGCCCGCCGGCGAGAGCACCGCGGCGGCGAACAGCTCGAGCGGCCGAAGCGCGATCTCGCCGAGCCCGCGCACCGTCGGCCCATCGCCGTCGCCCTCGACCGCGCCGCCCGCGCCCGAATCGATCGCGGAAAACAGGATGCACAACAGATCGTGCGCGAGCAGCATCGACGGGCGCCGCACCCAGCCGAGCGTGAGCGCCTCGTCGAGCCGCACCCTCAGATCGCGCGCGCCGCCCTCGAGCCGGAGCCGCGCGATGAGCTCGACCGACCGCTCGCGCACCCGCGCCTGCGCGGTCAGCTCGATCGCTCCGCCGAGCGGCGCAAGCCGCACCTCTTCGAACCCCGCCGCCTGCAGCGCCGCCGCCCGCCGCCCGACCAGCTCGAACAGCCCCGCGGCACCGACGGCGAACGTCGCCGCCTGCACCGGACAGCGCTGCCTTTGGAACTGGGCCATCCCGCCGGTGATGTCGAGCGGGAAGGTGACGTGCGGGATCGCCAGCTCGAGCCGCTCGACCTCGAGCCAGCCAAAAAACCGGCGCGGTCGCAGAAGGAGCTGCCCGCGGCCGTCCTCGACCGAGATCTCGAAGTGGGGAGCTTCGCGCGGAGCTTCGGGAGTTTTGGGCGGCTGCGCCGGGGAGGCCATCGGGCGGATTGCGCCGGCGCCGCCGCGCTATTTCGCGGCTTGAGCGGCTTCGGTGTGGGGCGGTTCGCTGTGAGCGGGCTCGGCGTGGCCGCGCTTGGCGGGCTTCTCCCCGTCGGGGTGCGCCTCGTCGAGGCCCTGCATGTCGATCCGCCCGCGGAACGCGGCGCCGTCATTGATGATGATCTTGGGCGCGATGATGTCGCCGACCATCCGCCCGTCGGCGGCGATCTCGACCCGCTCCTCGGCGGTGATGTTGCCGACCAGCACGCCCGAGATGCGCGCCGACTTGACCCGCACGTTGGCCTTGACGATGCCCGAGTTCTCGACGAGCAGCGCCTTGGACGACGAGATCTCCGCCTCGATGCGCCCCTTGACGATCAGATCCTCGTCGCTCTTGAGCTTGCCCTTGATGACGATCGAAGGGCCGATCGCGGTGGTGGTCGCGGTGGCGGCGTTCGCCTGTCCGTTGCCGTTGCCGTTTCCGTTTTCCTTGCCGGCCATCAGTCGACTCCCATCTCGATGTTGCCCTTGAACTTGGCGCCGTCGGCGATGATCACCCGCGGCGCCTTGATGTCGCCGATCATCTTGCCCTCCTTGCGCACCTCGACGCGCTCGGAGGCGGTGACGTTGCCGACCAGCATCCCGCTCACCGCCAGGTTCTTGGTGGTGACGCTCGCTTCGACCTTGCCCGAGCCGTCGACCGTCAGATCCTTGCGCGATACGATCTTGCCCTGGATGCGGCCTTGAATGACGAGGTCCTCCTCGCCTTCGATCTCACCCTCGATCTCGACCGTCGGACCGAGCACCGTCTTCTCGCCTTCCATGTTGGGTCCTCTCCTGAATCGGGATCGGGTCAAATATTGGCGGGGAGCTTCACATCCATCTCGACCGCGCCGCGAAACTTGGCGCCTTCGGCCATGACGATGCGGGGCGCTTTGATATCCCCCACCACCTTGGCGTCGGCGGTGATCTCCACCCGGTTCGACGCGCTGGTGTTGCCGTTCATCTGCCCCTTGATGGTGATGTTCTCCACCTCGACGTGGGCGGTGATCACCGCGGAGCGCTCGAGGGTGAGGTGGTTCTTCTTGAGCGAGATCGTGCCTTCGACCTTGCCCTCGATGACCAGGTCCTCCTCGCCGTGAAGCTCCCCCTTGATGCGGATCGCTTTGCCGATCAGGCCCGGGTTTCCAGTGCTCATGATAACCTCGCGTGGATGTCTATTTTCGCTCGCGGATGATTTCTCTGTCAACGGCAAAGGAGTAAAGGGTGACCAAGGACGAATTTTTGGCCGAGTACGAACGGCTCCGCCGCGGACACATCGACTCGAGCGCCAACGTCGGCTGCGTCGAGTGCGTCGCCTCGACGGCGTGCATCGACTGCGTCTTTTGCAAAGAGTGCGTGCGCTGCTATCGCACGCGCTATTCGACCGGCTGCCGCGACTCGTCGCTCCTCACCCACTGCGACGGCTGCACCGAGAGCCGCGCGCTCGCCTACTCGCAGAATTGCGATCACTCGGGCGACTCGAACTATCTCGTCTCCTGCTCCTACTGCTTCGAGTGCGACTACTGCTTCGGCTGCGTCGGGCTGGTTCAAAAGGACTTCCATATCCTCAATCAGAAATATTCGCGCTCCGACTATTTCCGTATGGTCGCGCAGCTCCGCGAGGCGCTCGTCCTGCCGCCGCATGTTTGATTGGCCAGACTAGCCAGGTCGCCTGACCCCAGCGGTCGGTTTGGGACGCAAAAGCCGCGGGCCGGCGCAGGATCGTCGGTGGCACCGGCCGTGCAGTCGGCAGCGCGCCATGCGCTCTTCGATGTTCGTCGCGGTCGTGGTGCCGTCGCTCTTTTGCGGCGGCGGCGCCTTCGCGCTCAAGCCCGCGGTCCATCGATCGATCAGCTTGACCGCGTGTCAGGAGGCCGGGCTGTCTTACGATTTTTGCCGGCGGGTGGGCGCGGCCGATTACGACACCGACGCCAACGAGTGGGACGATCTGTCGGCGCACGCGCAGATCGATCGCGACCAGTCGGCCTGCGAGGCCGCCGATAGGACCGCCACCCGACTCGCCTCGCTCGGCTCCGAAGCGCGCGACGCGCTCGATTCGCTCGCCGGCTCCTCTTCGCTGAAAGATGCCGATCGCCTGGCGATCGCGCTCGGTCGCGCGCTCCACACGCTGCAAGACGACTGCGCGCATCACGGGATGCCGAACCCGCAGCACGCCTGGGCCTCGCTCTCCGATTTTTGTCAGGGCACGAGCGAGAGCCCCGACATCCAGCCCGGCGCGCTCGACTGCGCCACCTCCGAGACCGAAGCCGTGTTCTCCACGTTCGCCGAGCTCCTCGACGCGCGCGGAGTGAGCCGCGAGGTCTTCTCCGGCCTGTGCGCGATCGATCTCGACGGCGACGGCGCGGGCGGCTTCGATCCCTGCCGGCTCTATCTGCCGGCGCCGTGGGACGCCTGCGCGTTTTTAGGCGAGGCCGACGAGTGGGACGGCATCGATCGGCAGTGGGACAACGCGCGCGTCCTGCCCGCGCTCGACGCTGCGTTCGTCTCCGCGCTCCGCTCCGGCCAGAGCGCGCCCGAGCTGTGCGGCGGCGATCCGCTCGCGCTCGCGCCGTCCGACCCGGCGCCGGTCTCCGACGTGAGCGACGTTCCGAGCTGCTTCTCGGCGCACCTGCTCTGTCTCGGCAAGGCCGACTCGACCGAAGCGGCCGAAGCCAACGCCGCCTTCTTCGGCGAAGCGGCGCCGAAGGCCACCACCGGCGGCTGTCAGCTCGCCGGCCCCGCCTCGGGCGGCAGCGTCGCTCCCTTGCTTTTGATCCTGTTCGCGCTCGTCGGTGCCGGCGCGCGCCGCCGCGACTGATCGATCTCGTTTTGCAAAGCGATCAACCCTCGCGGGTGCGCACCGCTTCGGCGAGCGACTCGCGCGCCACCCGCCTGAGCGCGGGCCACTGGGCCAAGAGCAGCACCGCCAAAATTCCCGCCGCCGCCGAAGCGAGGGTGGCCGGCGAGAGCACGAACGGCAGCCGAAAAAGATCGCTCGAGTAGAGCGCCAGCACCCGGCGAATCGCCAGCACCGAGAGCGGAAGGCCGATGAGCAGCCCGACCACGCAGATGAGC
>JANWLJ010000115.1 GCA_025450955.1 Polyangium sp. (in: bacteria)
CGGATCGATCCGTGGCAGGCGCGCATCGACAAGCTGCGCGCGGGCGACGACGAGACCGCGCGCGAATATGCGCCGCTCCGGCTGCGGCTCAAGGTGGTGGCGTGACCGCGCCGGCGCTTTCGCACGCGCCGCGCTGGGTGCGGGTGTGCGCGCTCGAGGAGATCCCGGAGGCGGGCGGGCGGCTGTGCACCGTCGGGGCGATCGAGGTCGGGGTGTTTCGCACCCGCCACGGCGCGATCCTCGCGCTGGTCAATCGCTGTCCGCACAAAGGCGGCCCGCTCTCCGAAGGGATCGTGACCGATCACGTGGTGGTCTGGCCGCTGCACGGCTGGAAGGTCGATCTGGTGACCGGCGAGGCGGTGGCGCCCGACGCCGGCTGCGTGACCCGCTTTCCCGTCGACGTGCGCGGCGAGGACGTCTACCTCGACGCCTCGACGCTGCCGCGCGAGCGCTCACCGCTTTGCGACGTGACCGGCGTGCACCCCGACAGCGGACGCCCGCGGCTCGGCCGGCGCCGCGCGCTGCCGGCCGATTTTACCCGGATGGATTTCGATCGCGCGCTGCCGGTGCTCTCGGTCGAGCCGCCGAGCCCCGACACCGAGACGACGCTCGCGCTCGCGATCACCCGCGAAGAGCGGCCGCTCGCCACCCTCAGCGTCGAGGAGCTGCGGGCGCGCCATCCGGTGGTGCGCGCGCCTGCGCACCTCACCTGCCTGATGTTCGGGTTTTGCCGCGCGGTCACCTGGACCGGGGTGCGGCTCGCCGACGTGCTCGACGGTTTTCCGTCGCTGCCGTTCGTCTCGTTCTATTCGTGGGAGAGCGACGCGACCGCCGAGCGCCGCCGCTTTTTCGAGACCCTGCCGATCGCCTACGCGCGCGATCCGCGCACGCTGCTCGCTTTTCAGCTCGACGATCAGCCGCTTCCCAAGGAGCACGGCGGTCCGCTTCGGTTGGTGGTGCCGTTTCTCCAGGGCTACAAGAGCGTGAAGTGGCTGAGCGCGATCAAGCTGTGCGGCGAGGACGAGCTCGGCTACAAGCGGCTGCACGGCTTCATCGATTTCCCCGAGCTCGAGCCGCCGCCCAATTGGCGCCGTTCGCGCAGCCGAGAATCGCCGAAATGAGACGTTTGTATCCGATTCGTCCATTCATAATGGGCGCGGCCCATATTCATGGGATATTGTTTCCGGCTTGTTAAATCGTGCGCGAGCGGGCAGAGCCCCTTGACGCCCTGCGTAACGATGCTAGACTCTCCTTCGTGGCAAACGAGGAGCGTAGCGGTTTCACCGTCGCTGGCCTGATGACCGGCCCCACGCTCCTTCCGATTATTGGGCTCGTACTCCTTGGCGCGATTAGCGCCGGGTGCGGGCCGCCGCGATAGTCGAAAAAGACTTCAAACGGCCCCCGCACCCGGAAACGGATGCGGGGGTTTTTGTTTTTTCGGTCATAACGATCCGCCGGAGAAATCGAGATGAGAAACGAAAAAGTGACGAGTGTTGAATGCGCTCCGACGCGCTGAAGAAGGGGCCTTCGCGGGCGCCGGCGCGGGCGATGCTGAAGGCCACCGGGCTCTCGAGCGCCGATCTCGAGCGGCCGCTCATCGCGGTGGTCTCGACCTGGACCGAGGTGATGCCCTGCAACATCCACCTGCGCCGGCTCGCCGAGCGGGTCAAAGAGGGCGTGCGGCAGGCGGGCGGGACCCCGATCGAGTTCAACACCATCGCCGTCTCCGATGGCGTGACCATGGGCACCGACGGGATGCGCGCGTCGCTGGTGTCGCGCGAGGTGATCGCCGACTCGATCGAGCTGGTGGTGCTCGGCCATCTTTTTGACGGCGTGGTGGCGCTCACCGGCTGCGACAAGACCATCCCGGCGGCGGTGATGGCGCTGGCGCGGCTCGATGTCCCTTCGCTGATGCTGTACGGTGGCGCGATCGCCCCCGGCCGCCATCGCGGGCGCGACGTCACCATCCTCGACGTCTTCGAGGCGGTGGGCGCGTGCGCCGCCGGCAAGATGACCGAGGGTGAATTGTGCGAGCTCGAAGATCGCGCCTGCCCCGGCGCGGGCGCGTGCGGCGGGCAGTTCACCGCCAACACCATGGCGACCGCGGTGACCGCGCTCGGGATGTCGCCGTTCGGGATGAACGACGTGCCCGCCGAGGATCCGCGCAAGGACGACGAGGCGCGGCGCGCCGGCGCGTTGGTCATGGATCTGGTGCGGCGCGATCTGCGCCCGTCGAAGATCCTCACCCGCACCGCGCTCGAGAACGCGGTAGCGACGGTGGCGGCGACCGGCGGCTCGACCAACGCGGTCCTGCACCTGCTCGCGATCGCGCGCGAGGCGAACGTGCCGCTGACGATTGACGACTTCGACGCGATCGCGGCGCGCACGCCGATCCTCGCCGATCTGACTCCGGGCGGACGCTTCAACGCGGTCGATATGTATCGCGCAGGCGGGATGGCGCTGCTCGCCAAGCGGATGCTGGCGGCGGGCCTGCTCAAGGATTCTCCGACGGTGAGTGGGCGCAGTTTGGCCGAAGAGGCGGCGGAGGCGAAGGAGCCGCCGGGGCAACAGGTCTTGCGCGAGATCGATCGGCCGCTCAAGCCGCACGGAGGCCTGGCGATCTTGCGCGGCTCGCTCGCGCCCGAAGGGTGCGTGGTCAAGCTGGCCGGTCACGAGCGGCTGCTGCACGAAGGGCCGGCGCGGGTCTTCGACGGGGAAGAGGCGGCGTTCGCGGCGGTGCAGCGCGGCGCGATCCAAAAAGGCGACGTGGTGGTGATCCGCTACGAAGGGCCGCGCGGCGGGCCGGGGATGCGCGAGATGCTGGCGGTGACCGCAGCGCTGATCGGCCAGGGCATCGGCGACGACGTCGCGCTGGTCACCGACGGGAGATTTTCCGGCGCGACCCATGGGCTGATGGTCGGGCACGTCGCGCCCGAGGCGCAGGTGGGCGGGCCGATCGCGCTTTTGCGCGAAGGCGATCGGGTGCGGCTCGACGTCAAGGCGCGTCGGCTCGATGTCGACGCGGATCTCGAGGCGCGCCGGAGCGCGTGGCGCGCGCCCGAGCCGCGCTACCGGCGGGGAGTGATGGCGAAGTACGCGGCCACGGTGTCGTCGGCGTCGGAAGGCGCCGTGACCTTGGCCGCGCCAGAAAACCGAGGAGAGGGAAAATGACGAAGTCGGGCAAACGCAGCCGTTCGCATCGCAGCCGCAAGGAGCCGAACAAACGCGAGACGCAGGAGACCCGGTTCGTGCGCGACGCCGAGCTGAAAGAGGCGGCGCACCAGGACGTCCTCGGCGGCGCCGATCTCGAGCACTGCATGCGGATGCGCGGCTGATGGCGAGGCGCAAGCTCACCGGCGCGCAGCTCGTCTGGGAAGCGCTCTGCCGCGAAAACGTCGAGGTCGTCTTCGGCTATCCGGGCGGCGCGATCATGCCGGTCTACGACGCGATGCTCGACTACCCGGTGCACCACGTGCTGGTGCGCCACGAGCAGGGCGCGGCGCACATGGCCGACGGCTACGCGCGCGCCTCGGGACGGGTCGGCGTCGCGATCGCCACCTCGGGGCCGGGCGCGACCAACCTGGTCACCGGGATCGCCACCGCGATGCTCGACTCCTCGCCGATCGTCTGCATCACCGGTCAGGTCTCGTCGACGCTGCTCGGCACCGACGCGTTTCAGGAGACCGACATCACCGGCGTGACGCTGCCGATCACCAAGCACAACTATCTGGTCACGAGGCCCGAGGAGATCGCGCCGACCTTGCGCGAGGCGTTCTTCATCGCGCGCTCGGGGCGGCCGGGGCCGGTGCTGGTCGACATCACCAAAGACGCGCAGCAGGGGAGCTGCGAGTACGAGCCGGAGGAGGGCGCGCAGCGGCTGCCCGGCTATCGCCCGGTGTGGCGGGTTCTCGAGAGCGAGCTCGATCAGGCGGCGGCGATGCTCGACGGGGCGGAGCGGCCGCTCATTTTGGCCGGACATGGAATCGTGCAGGCGGGCGCAGTCGATGAGCTGCGCGCGCTCGCCGAGCGGGCCGGAGTGCCGGTGGCCTCGACGCTGCTCGGGCTCGGCGGATTTCCCGCCAGCCATCCGCTCAGCCTCGGGATGATGGGGATGCACGGCGAGGCGTGGGTCAATCACGCGATTCAGGAAGCGGATCTTTTGGTGGCGCTCGGGATGCGCTTCGACGATCGGGTGACCGGGAATCTCAAGACCTACGCCAAGCGCGCCAAGAAGATTCACGTCGAGATCGATCCGTCGGAGATCGGCAAGAACGTGCCGGTCGATCTGGCGCTGGTCTCCGACGTGCGCGAGGTCTTGCGCGCGCTCACCCCGCGGGTGCGGGCGCAGGCGCGGCAAGGCTGGGTCGGGCGGATCGCCGCGCTCAAGGGCGACACCAAGAGCCGCGACATCCAGCGGCTGCCGCCCGACGGGCATCTCTACGCCGCGCACGTGATCCACGATCTGTGGCGGCTCACCGACGGCAAAGCGGTGGTGGTCACCGACGTCGGCCAGCACCAGATGTGGGAGGCGCAGTACTACCGGCACGATCACGCGCGCAAGCTCATCACCTCGGGCGGCCTCGGCACGATGGGGTTCGCGCTGCCGGCGGCGATCGGCGCCTGGTTCGCCCTTCCACGCGCCGAAGGCGAGGGCGTGTCGCGGGGAGCGACACGGCGGCCAAAAGGCGAAGGCGGCGACGAGGTGTGGGTGATCGCCGGCGACGGCGGCTTTCAGATGACCGCGTGCGAGCTGTCGACCTGCGCGCAGGAGGGCGTCAAGGTGAACATCGCGATCATCAACAACGGCTATCTCGGGATGGTCCGGCAGTGGCAGCAGTTTTTTTATGACAAGCGCTACGCCGCGACGCCGCTCATCAGCCCCGACTTCGTCAAGCTCGCCGAGGCGCACGGGCTCACCGGGCTGCGCGTCGACAAACGCGATCAGGTCGACGGCGCGGTGGCCGAGGCGCGCCGCGCCAAGGGCTCGGTGGTGATCGACTTCCGCGTCGAGCAGGAGGACAGCGTTTATCCGATGGTGCCGAGCGGCGCCGACCTCGGCGACATGATCCGCAGACCCCGAATGATCGGCGAGGCGAGCGGAGCGAGCCGAGATGCCTCCGAGGCGGCTGTGCCGCCGAGGATGCCCGGTGTTGTCGTGGAAGGTGAGAGATGACCTTGCGAACGTTCGTGCTCTACGTCGAGGATCGGCCGGGCGTGCTCGACCGGGTGGCGTCGCTGTTCCGGCGGCGCGCCTACAACATCGACTCGCTGGCGGTCACCCGCACCGACCGGCCCGGCGTCTCGCGCATCATCGTCGAGGTGCTCGCCGACGCGGAGACCGCGCGCCGCATGGAGGCGCACCTCTACAAGCTGATCAACGTCCTGCAGGTGCAGGACATCACCCTGCAGGCGCCCTTGCGCGCGGCCAAGTAGCGACCCGAAAGCGACGAGAAGGAGAGAGGACATGGCAAAGATCTATTACGACGGCGACGCGGATCTCAGGCTCATCCGCGGCAAGAAGGTGGCGATCATCGGCTACGGATCGCAAGGGCACGCGCACGCGCTCAACCTGCGGGCGAGCGGCGTCGACGTGCAGGTCGGGCTGCCGGCGGCCTCGAAGAGCCGCGCCAAGGCGCAGGCGGTCGGGCTCTCGGTCGACGGAGTGGCCGAGGTGGCGGCGTGGGCCGACGTGGTGATGCTGCTCGCGCCGGACACCGCGCAGCCGGCGATCTACGCCGAGCAGATCGCGCCGCACCTTGGCGCGGGCAAGACGCTGATGTTCGCCCACGGCTTCAACATCCGCTTCGGCACCATCAATCCCGATCCCGCGGTCGACGTCAGCATGGTGGCCCCCAAAGGGCCGGGGCATCGGGTGCGCGAGACCTTCGACTACGGGCAGGGCGTGCCGGCGCTGCTCGCCGTTCACCGCGACGCGACCGGCCAGGCGCGCGCGCTCGCGCTCTCCTACGCCAAGGCGCTCGGCGCCACCCGCGCGGGCGTGCTCGAGACCACCTTCGCCGAGGAGACCGAGACCGATCTGTTCGGCGAGCAGGCCTGCTTGTGCGGCGGCGTGAGCGCGCTGGTCAAGAGCGCGTTCGGCACTCTCGTCGAGGCGGGCTACCAGCCCGAGATCGCCTACTTCGAGTGTCTGCACGAGCTCAAGCTGATCGTCGACCTCATGTATCGGGGCGGGCTCAACTACATGCGCTACTCGGTCTCGGACACCGCCGAGTGGGGCGACTACGTCTCCGGGCCGCGGGTCATCGACGATCGCACCCGGCAGGAGATGCGGAAGATCCTCGGCGAGATCCGCTCGGGCGAGTTCGCCAAAAAGTGGAACGCCGAGAACCAGGAAGGCCGGCCGCGCTTCGACGCCGCCCGGCGGAGCGAGCGCGAAGAGCCGATCGAGGTGGTGGGCGCGCAGCTCCGGCGGATGATGCCGTTTCTCGATCCGGTCACCGTCAAGCCCGGAGATTAATTTATGTCATACAATGATTACGTAAAAATATTTGATACGACATTAAGAGACGGCGAGCAGTCGCCGGGCGCGACCCTCACCGCCGCCGAGAAGCTGGAGGTGGCGCGCGCGCTCGCCCGGCTCGGGGTGGACGTGATCGAGGCCGGCTTTCCGGCCGCCTCGCCCGACGATCTCGCCGCGGTGCGCGCGATCGCCGAGCAGGTGGGCTGTCCCGGCGAGAAGGTGCCGCCGGTCGTCTGCGCGCTGGCGCGGGCGAGCGCCGAGGACATCGCGCTCGCCTGGGAGGCGGTGCGGCCGGCGGCGCGCCCGCGCATCCACACCTTCCTCGCCACCTCCGAGGTGCACCTGCGGCACAAGCTGCGGATGAGCCGCGCCGAGGTGCTCGCCAAGGTTCGGTCGGCGGTCGAGCGCGCGCGCGAGCTGTGCGCGGACGTCGAGTTCTCGGCCGAGGACGCGGCGCGGAGCGATCCGGAGTTTCTTCACACCGTGGTCGCCGCCGCGATCCGCGCGGGCGCGACCACCATCAACATCCCCGACACGGTCGGCTACACCACTCCGGAAGAGTTCGGCGCGCTCATCGGCAACATCCGCAAGCGGGTGGCCGGAATCGACAACGTGGTGCTGTCGGTGCACTGCCACGACGATCTCGGGATGGCGACCGCCAACACGCTCGCGGGGCTGCGGGCCGGCGCGCGCCAGGCCGAGGTGGCGGTCAACGGAATCGGCGAGCGCGCCGGC
>JANWLJ010000116.1 GCA_025450955.1 Polyangium sp. (in: bacteria)
GTGGTGTTGGAGTTGAGATCCACCGTCGACGGATACTGCTTGTAGGCGTCGATGTTCGGGGTGGTGTCGATCACCTGGCTGCGCACGATGGTGACGAGCAGGTTGGCGCCGAGGTAGGGATCGAGCCGCATCGTCCCGCCGAGGCCGAACGACTTCGAGAGGGTCGCGTCGGTGGAGATCACGGTCATGTCGACCTGGGTGGTGCCGACCAGGCGCGAGACCGCGGCGCGCAGCGCCATCGAGGGCATCGCCCAGCCGTGATAGCCCTCGTGGAGCGCGAGCTTGGCGTAGGCCTGGAGCGCGAAGATGCCCGAGTCGGTGAGCGCGGTGCCGCCGGCGCCGATCTCGAACGACGGCAAGGGCGCCCAGATCCCCTTGCGCGCGAGCACCGACACCGTCGAGAGCCAGCTTGACGAGACGTCCGCGACGCCCTTTTTCCAATAGTCGGATTGGTTCGAGATCTGGGTGAAGCTCGACGCGAGATCGAATTGGAAGCCCGACCAGCCGAGGCTGTCGGCGGGCGAGAGCAGGGTCGGCGCCATCACCACCCCGAGCTCGCTCATCAAGCTGCGATACTCGGTTTGGGTCGCGAGATCGGGATCGTTGAACGCGCCCGGCGTCTTCGGCGGGCCGAGCAGCCGCTCGAGCGTGAGGTCGTTGCGGTCGGCGCGCGCGCTTTGCGCGAAGCCTACGAACGCTCCGAGCGCAAGGAGCGCGACCAGGCCGCGCGAGGTGTAAAGACGCATCTCCACCGTCGAGGCTAACGCTCCGCTTCTTCCACTGTCAAGAAAGCTCGCCCGCTCAGCGGAGCGCGCGCGTGTAGTAAAGTGTCGCGCATGTACAGCGAGATTCTTTATGAGGTGCGCGGCCCGGTCGCGCGGGTGACGCTCAACCGGCCGGACAAGCGCAACCCGCTCGGCCCGACCACCATCGGCGAGCTCCTGCACGCGCTCGACGCCGCGCGCGCCGACGAGGCGGTGCGGGTGATCGTGCTCACCGGCGCCGGCAAGGTGTTCTCGGCGGGCGGCGATCTGTCGTCGTTCGCCGCGGTCGGCGGCTCGGGCGGCACGCCGCTTCAGTCGACCGGCGGCGGCGCGACCCGGCCCGGCACCTTCGTCGATCTGAACCTGGCGCTCACCCGGGTCGGCAAGCCGACCCTCGCGATGGTCAACGGCCATGCGCTCGCCGGCGGGCTCGGGCTGGTGGTCGCGTGCGATCTGGCGATCGCCGCCGACGACGCGCTCTTCGGCACGCCCGAGATCAACGTCGGGCTGTGGCCGATGATGATCATGGCGACCATCTTTCGCAACGTGCCGCGCAAGCGCGGGCTCGAGCTGGTGATGACCGGCGACAAGATCTCGGCGGCCGAGGCGGTGAGCCTCGGGCTCATCACCCGCTCGGTGCCGCGCGAGCGACTCGAGGCCGAGGTCGGCGCGCTGGCCGAGAAGCTGGCGGCCAAGTCGCCGCTCATCATGCGCATGGGGCTCGACGCGTTTTATCGTACACAAGATATGGAGCTCGAGCCGGCGCTCGCGCACCTCCAGGCGCAGCTCGTCTCCGTGCTCGGCACCGAAGACGCGCGCGAGGGGCTGACCGCGTTTTTGGAAAAGCGCGCGCCGGTGTGGAAAGGCCGTTAGCGAAGCGCGCGGACATCGCGCCGAGATGTGCTACGTCTGAGGCCGATGGCGCTCTTTTCTCACGAAGGCTTTTTGGCCTGGCGCTACCTCTATCGCCGGCGCCACAGCCGCGCGGTCCTGCTTTTGACGCTGTTCTTCTTCCTCGCGTCGGTGGCGACCGAGGTCGCGTTTTTCCGATACGGCCACGCCGAGGTGGGCGCGATCTTCACCGTGCCGTCGGTGCTCCTGTTCATCACCTTTTTCCTGCTCAACATTTTTTCGGTGTTCACCACCGTCTCGATCATCGGGGTGAGCCTCGGGGTGGCCGCGCTCACCGTGGTGCTCTCGGTGACGAGCGGCTTTCAGGCGTCGTTCAAGGCCAAGGTGCTCGGGGTCAACGCGCACGTGCTGGTGCTCAAATACGGCCAGGACTTCAGCGAGTACCGCGAGGTGATGAAGAAATGTAAAAAGGAGCCGCACGTCATCGCGGTGGCGCCGTTCGACTTCAACGAGATGATGATCGCGCGCGGCCCGGCGCTCTCGGGCGTGCTCATCAAGGGGATCGATCCGGTCCTGTCGCCGAAGGTGCTCGACATCGCCGACCGGCTCACCAGCGGCAAGATGGACGAGCTCGCCACTCCGCTTCCGCCGAACGACGGCGGCAAGCCGCTGCCCGAGATGTTCATCGGCAAGGAGCTGCAAAAAAAGCTCGACGCCAAGATCGGCGATCGGGTGCGGGTGGTGACGCCCAAGGCGGCGCTCGATCCCGCGCAGTGGGGCTCGTCGGGCTCACCGACCTTGCGCGAGTTCCGGGTCGCGGGGGTCTTCTACTCCGGCTTCGACGAGTACGATCGCCGGCTGGTCTACGTCGATCTGAAGGAGGCGCAGCGCTTCTACTCGACCGGCGACGTGGTGACCGGCGTCGAGATGAAGCTCGACGACATCAATCAGGCGCGCGCGGTCGCGCACAAGCTGTTTCAAGATCTCGGCGGCACGCCGTATCGCGTGATCGATTGGGAGGAGCTCAACCACAACCTCTTCACCGCGCTCAAGATGCAGAAGACCGCGCTGGTGGTCTTCCTCACGCTGATCATCCTGGTGGCCGCGTTCAACATCGTCGCGGCGATGACCATGCTGGTGATCGACAAGACCAAAGAGATCGCGATCCTCAAATCGATGGGGATGCGCTCGGTGAACGTGGCGCGCCTGTTTCAACTGGCGGGGCTCACCATCGGCGCGGTCGGCACCGCCTGCGGCCTCGGGCTCGGGCTGCTCTGCTGCGCGGTGGTCGAGCGCTACGGTTATCACCTGGACGCGAAGGTCTACTTGATCGACAAGCTGCCGGTGCAGGTGAACTTGAACGAGCTCCTGCTCACCGCCGGGATCACGCTGGTGATCTGTTTCATCGCGACGCTCTATCCCTCGCTCAAAGCAGCGGGCCTGCATCCGGTGGATGGGCTTCGCTACGAGTAGCGAGCGCGCGCTCGAGCGCGGCCAATAATCCCTCGACGGTGAACGGCTTCTCGAGCACCGCGCGAGCGGCGATGCGCCGCGCCCGCGGCGTGGCGACGTCGCTGCCGCTGGCGAGGACGATCGGCACCTCTTCGGCGAAGAAGCGGCCGGCCACCCGATCGGGATCGCCGAGCGCCGACCAGTCGACGAGCGCGGCGAGCGGCCGCTCGATCTCGAGCGCGTCCAGCGCCGCCGCGCCGGTCGTCACCCGCCGCGGCCGATATCCGAACGACTCGATCACCTCTTCGAGGATCGTCCCGAGCTCAGCGTCGTCTTCGACGATCAAGATGAGTGGTGCCGGCATGTCGAATGCGATGTGCATCGCATGGACCGAGTGGGAGAGCTGCTGGGTGAGGAGGGGGGCTGCGGGCTACGGGGCGAGCGAGCGCGCTACATCACGATGCAGTAGCCGGCGCCGTTCTCGTCGGAGAACGGATTGCAGCTCGCCGTGCCGCCGTCGGCCGGCGCCACCGGGCAGGCGTTGGTGGCGTTGCAGATCGCCGTGCAGGCCTGCTGGAACGAATCGCAGTAGGTGTTCGCGCCGCAGTCGCTGTCGACGGTGCAGCTCGCGAACGCCGCGCCCGCGCCGGTCATCTTGCAGGTGAAGAAGCCGGTCTCTTTCGTCTGGGTCGCGTCGATGTCGTCCCAGTTGCCGCCGCAGTCGCTGCCGGTCGCGCACGCGCCCGTGGTGAACGGGGTGCAGGTGGTCAGGCACACGCCGACGCCGATGTTGAAGTTGGCGCACCTCTCTCCGGTCCCGCAGGCCGCGTCGGAGGCGCAGAACTTCTTGCAGGAGAAGGTCGAGCCGGCGTTGTCGTTGTCGCAGAACAGGCCCGCTTTGTAGTCGTCGGTGAACATCGTCATGTTGTTGGTGTCCGGGGTGCACGTCGCGCCCGCGGCGGCGGTGCCGTCGGCGATGCAGCCGCCGACGATCATCGCATTCTGTCCGCTGCCCTGAACCGTCGGCACGCACTTCATCCCGGCGCCGCAGTCCTGGTTGGTGACGCTGCACCCGGCGGGCGCGGCCAAATCGGCCGGCCCGTGCATCGCCATGTCGCCCTTCTTGACGCCCATGTCCATCGAGCCGTTGTTGTTGTTGCTGCTGCAACCGAATGACGCGGCCGCCACAACCAAGAGAAGGGTCGAGCGCATGTGGGTGTCTCCTAGGGAGGGAAGCCGGATACTACGTCCAACCAGATCGCAAAAACAACAAAGGCCCCCGCTCTCGCGGAGGCGCCGAGAGGTTCGCATGTGTGTCACGAGAAGGAGCGTTCAAGATCCGCCTCCACGCGGCTTTCCCCCGCGTATTCGGGGACGGGCTTGCGCCGCGAGCCGCTCCCGCACGCCATCCGCTTCGATTTCACCGTACAGACGCCGAATGAGCAGCACGAGGCTCTGATCGTGCCGCTCCCGATTGCCGATGCCTTGCTGCATCTCGCCAAGGTAGCGCTCGACCAGCAGCTCTTCATCGAGACCGACCTGTGCGTGCAGCATCGCGATCGCCGCCATGTCGGTCTCGTATCCTCGCCACATCTTGCTGAGGGCGACATCGTGCTTCTCGAGCGTGTACACAATTAATTTCTTCAGCTCGGGCAAAACGCGAATCAAGCGCTGGTCGCTGTGATAGGGCACGTCGCCGACAGCCGCGGCCGGAGATCTCGATCTCGAGCCCGGTGTCCTGGCGTGCCTGTGCGACGGCCTGCTCGATTGCGCCGAGGTTCACCTCGAGCGTGTCGATGTCGCTGGTATTGCGGTCCACGCCATAGGCGAGGGCGATCGAGCTGCCGCCGATTACGGTCATCTTGAATTTGCGCCGCTGTCGCCTGTCGACCGCGCACAGAAACGCCCGCAGCTCTTTCGGAGCGAAGCTCTCACGCATGGCTGTGCTTGTCGTAGATCGAACGGAACGCGTCGAAGTCGAGGTTCATGCGCAGGCCCCACTTCTTTGCGACGGCGGGCGTGTGCCGCTCGGCGGCCTCTCTCTCGGCGCGGGAGGTCTCGGGGAAGAAGCTCCGCAGCGCGCTGCGCCGGCGATCGCGAAACAATGCCGCCGAGCGTTTGAAGCGCGGATCGCCGGAGAGTGATCCCGTGAGCTCGAGGAAGAAGCCCACGGACTGCTTTTCACCACTGTCTCGCGCGACCTTCAAGAGGTGCGCGGGATCGAGCTGGTCGCGGGCGTGGAAGAACGAGAGAGGCAGGATGCGGGCGACAGTCGGGTCGCGGTGCGCGAGCGCGACGCCTCGGACCAGCGCCGCTTCTACGTCCTGCACCTCGACGGCGCGGTCGAACAGGGGCGCGCCGAGCGCCCGCAGCTCACCGCGAGTGCGCACGCCCGCCTCATCGACGGACTGCGCCGACCTGCCCGCCGGCGCATGGACCAGGGCGCGCAGCGTGTCGGCGAACGGAGAGCTCTCGTTCGCTCGAAACACCTCCGCTCCGCCCTCCCGCCCGGAGCGCGCCAAGCCGAGCAGCTTCATCGCGCGAAGCTCTCGATAAACTCCTGCGTAGGCGACGCGCGCTCGCTTCGCCAGCTGAGTGGCGGACCCCGACACCCCGTCCCGCCAAAGCAGCGTCAAGAGCCGCCGGCGAACCTTGGAAGTGACGAAGAACTCGAGCATGATCAAAATATGTCACATTTTGTGACATCTTCAAGACCAGCCGCCGAAAATGAAAAAGGCCCCCGCTCTCGCGGAGGCCTTCAGAGTGAGCCCAGAAGGAGTCGAACCTTCAACAAACGGATTAAGAGTCCGCTGCTCTGCCAGTTGAGCTATGGGCCCTGATTTTCAAAATGCCGGGTGCGCCCGGGGCGACTCGAACGCCCGACCTGCGGATTCGAAGTCCGACGCTCTATCCAACTGAGCTACGGGCGCGGGACGCGTCGGTTTGATTAGACAAACGGCGTGCAAAACGCAAGTCAAAAGATCAGTAGAGCTCGCGGCCGCCTTGGCGCTCCTCCGGCTCGGGCAAAGGCGGCGGGTCGCCCTCGTCGAGGGCGAACACCTTGATCGCGTCCTCGCGGTGCCGCCCGGGCGCCACGCGGTTCAAGATGCTGAGGATGTTGCGCTTGAGATCGTCCATGGTGATCGCCGGCGTGCCGGGATCGATCGGCTTGCCGATGAACGAATCCTCGACGGCGCGGACCTGGAGCAGGTAGCTGGGATCGGACCCGTCGATGTAGTGCTTATCGCGCGCGGGACAATTGTGGAGCTGATCGCGCATCTTGTTATCGATGCGGATGCCGATGAACAGCTTTCGTTCGGCTTCAATTCGCATGTTGGGCGCCGCGAAGCTAGCATCGATGCGGAAGGAAGGTCAATGCATCCTCGCGCCAAGAGCCGCGCCGAGTGGCTGGTCTATCTGCTCCGCTGCGACGACGACACGCTCTACTGCGGCATCACCAACGATCTCGAGCGTCGGATCGAACGGCACTTCGCCGGCCAGGTGAAATATACCCGCGGGCGGCTGCCGGTGAAGGTCGTCTATCACGAGCCGGCGAGCGACCGATCCGCGGCGCTGCGGCGCGAGGCGCAGCTCAAGCGATTGTCGCGGGCGGCGAAGCTGCGTTTGGTTCGCGGGATGTGATATGTCATTCGCATGAGCCTGAAACTATCCTTGCTTGCGCTGGTGCCGCTCGCCTTCGCTTCGGTCGGATGTGGCGGCTCTCCCTCGGGACCGACCACCTTCACCGAGATCAAGACGCAGGTGATCATGCCGTCGTGCGCGATCACCTCGTCGTGTCACACGCCGGTCGGCGCGGCCGGCGCCGGCGGTCTCGATCTCTCCGCCGATCCCTACGCGGCGCTGGTCGGCGTGCCGGCCAACAACGCCAAGGCCAAGAGCGAAGGCAAGCTGCGGGTCAAGCCGGGCGACGCCGCCGACAGCTTCATGTACATCAAGCTCACCCTCACCACCGCCGGCGATCCGACCACCACCTACGGCTCGCCGATGCCGTACAACAACCCGGCTTTGCCGCAAGAGGACATCGACGGGATCAAAGCCTGGATCAACGCCGGCGCTCCGAACAACTGAACGGACCGCGCTGGTCACGACATCTCGGCGCGTACGTCCTCGCGCGGTCGGTCACGGCCGCGGAGGCCGCTCCTCCCGTGCTCCGGG
Organism: Polyangium sp. (in: bacteria); assembly: GCA_025450955.1. Classification (GTDB taxonomy): domain Bacteria; phylum Myxococcota_A; class Polyangia; order Palsa-1104; family Palsa-1104; genus JANWLJ01. The sequence goes on from JANWLJ010000116.1 coordinate 7,245, forward strand.
CGTGCGCGCCGATCTGCCGCGACCATCGCAGTCCTCCTTGGCCGGCAGGGTTCGAGCAAGCCGGCGGCATGGCGCATGCCTGTACCGATACCGTCGCGATCGCGACAGGAGGTGGGCATGCGGATGGGTGGATTGATTGTGGTAGGTGCGCTCGCGCTGGCGACCGCCGGCTGCGCCGGGACTCGGGAGGAGGCCAAAGAGACGGCCATCACCGCCGGTCACGAGACCGCGTCGTATGCGAACGATCGCTGGATCACCAGCAAGATCAAAACCGACTACGCGTTCGATCGCGACATCAAAGCGACCGCGATCAACGTCGACACCTCGGGCGGCGTGGTGACGCTCACCGGCCTCGTGCCGTCGCGGTTCGTGGCGCAGAAGGCGGTCCGGAAGGCGCTCGACACCAGCGGCGTCAAAGAGGTGCGCTCGAACCTGCGCTTCCCGACGGCGGGCACCAATCAGGCGAGGGTGTTCGTGCCCGGCCAGCCGGTTCACTTCTGACGATCGAGAGCTAGTCTTCGGGTCGGTCGCGGAGCCGGCGGGCGGGATTTCCGGCGACGATCGCGTAGGGCGGCACGTCGCGGGTGACCACCGCGCCGGCGCCGACCTGGGCGCCGCGGCCGACGGTGACGCCGGGCAGGATGATGCTGCCGATGCCGAGATCGGCGCCGTCTTCGATCGTCACCGGCGCAAGCGCGATCGCGCCGGCCAGGATCGGTCGCGCGCGTCCGGGCTCGGCGTGCGTCGAGGTGAGGATGCACACGTGCGGCGCGATGCCGACCTCGCGCCCGACGGTGAGGCCGCCGGCCGCATGGAGAAAGGCCGCCTGGCCGATCCACGTGCCGGCGCCGATGGTGAGCGTGTTCTTGAAGTAGCCCTTCAAGATCGCGTAGTGCCCGACGTACACCTGCTCGTCGAGCGAGACGTTCTCCGGGTGGAAGATCAAGACCCCCGGCTCGAGCACCACCGAGTCCGGACAGCGGCGTAATGCGCTGCGCTCGCACTGTCCCGATCCGTGGCTGCGCGGCGCCATCCCGTCGACGGTATCACAGCTTGACTCCCCTCCGCCCGCGTGCAAGAAACCACCTTCCACTCCGCTTTCAAACTTGGCATCGAAGAGGAACCCTATGCAGGTCACCATCGAGGAGCTGTCCCCCGTCGAGAAGAAGGTCGCCGTCGAGATCCCCTGGCCCTACGTCGCGCAGAAGCTCGACGACGCCTATCGGGATCTGTCGCGCGGCGTGGCGCTCAAGGGCTTCCGCAAGGGCAAGGTGCCGCGGCCGATCCTCGAGCGGATGTTCGGCCGCCAGATCGAGCAGGAGGTGGTGCAGCGGCTGGTGCAGGAGAGCTTCGTCGCCGCGGCGACCGAGCACGATCTGCAGCCGGTGGCCGAGCCGGTGGTAGACGACGCTCACCTGCACAAGGGGCAGGCGTTTCACTACTCGGCGCGGGTCGAGGTGCGCAGCCAGGTCGATCCCAAAGACTACGACGGGGTCGAGCTGTCGCAGCGCGCGGCCAAAGTCTCCGACGATCAGCTCGAGCGCGCGCTCGAGCACAAGCGCGAGGAGCTCACCGAGTACAAAGTGATCGAGCCCGGCCGGATGCGAGAGCTGAAACTCGAGCGTGTGCGCGTCGAGGTCGAGCCGATCGCGGCGATA